>JALOQQ010000063.1 GCA_025453315.1 Planctomycetota bacterium | reverse complement strand
GTACTTATAAAGTGAAATCTGACAATTTAATAAATAAGCTTCGGGTAAGTTATTACTTTTAAATTCTACCCAGCTTTGTTTATTGCGAAAAGTAACATAAGAACTTTGTAAATTAACGTGTCCGCTTTTTATGGACTTTACCTCATGTCCTAACAACACTATGCCGGCCTCAAAACGCTCCAAGATTTCATAATCGAATTCGGCTTTTTTATTGTGAGCGAAAACCGGCATAGAGTTACTGGTTATGAGAATTAATTATTCCAAATTCCATTCTTTTAATTTATCAATTACCTTTTGACTGGTTAAAATATTATAGAGGTAAGATTTATAACCTCGCTCCTTAAGCGCTTGTTGAGCTTTTTCATCATGCTGGTAATGTTTTTTCAATTCTTCAATCTTATCTTCAATTTCTTTTTCACTAACTACTATTTTTTCTTGGCTGGAGACTTCTCTAATAACTAAAGCATTCTTAACACGAAAAATAGCATCAGGAACAAAATCTAATAACAGTTGGGCACGGGTCTTTTTTAAATTGTTTAAATAATCATCAATATTGGCGCCCTGATGACTCAAAGAATGCTCTAACTCACCCAACATTTTTTCGGCCTCGCTTTGCACTAATATTTCTGGTATTTCACCAAAGGTAGTGTTTTTTACTAATTGAGTTAATAGTTCTACCTCAATTTTCTGATCATTTTTAGCTTTTTGATCATCACTAATATTTTTTCTAATTACCCCTCTTAAATCTTCGAGATTAGAAAACTTTAATTCTTTAGCAAACTCATCATTTACTTCTGGTAATTGTCTTTCATAAACTTCTTTTATCACAACAACAAAATCAACTAATTTACCAGACAACATTTGTTGGTGATGATTTTCTGGATAAACTAAATTAAACTTTTTTTCTTCTCCTTTTTTGGCGCCAATGATTTGTTTATCAAAACCAGGAATCAAATAATCTTTTCCAATAACAATAGTTGCATCTTGAGCCTGTCCGCCTTCTACCGGAACTTTATCCAAAAACATTTCTATTTTAACAATCACCTTATCACCTTGTTTAGCTTCTCGATCGACTAAGACTTCCTTAGCCCTTAACTCTCCTAATTCATTTAAAGCTTTATCTAATTCTTTTTCGTCAACCTTAACTTCTAATTTTTTAATACCCAATTCTTTATATTTTCCCAATTTAACTTCGGGCAAGATAGTTAAAACCATTCTATATTCCAAAGGATTGTTCGGAGCTAATTTAGTAATAGTAATATTAGGATTACCCACCACCTGCTTATCTTTAATTTGAGAAACAGCCTCATCAATTGTTTTACGAATAGCAATTTGTGCCGCTTCTTCTAAAATAGCCATTTCACCGACTTTTTGTTTTAGAATTTCTAATGGCACCTTGCCTGGACGAAAACCATCAATTTTTACTTGTTCTGAAAGAACTTGAACGCCTTTTTCAATAAAAGGTTTTAACTCCTCATTACTTAATTCAACCGTTAATTCAATCTGTGATTTTTCTAATTCTTTGCGTTGTACTTGCATAAAATAAATAAGCTAATATTTTAGAGTAATAAACCAACGATCAAAATAGCAACTATGTTTAAAATTTTAATCATTGGGTTAATGGCTGGTCCAGCAGTATCCTTATAAGGATCGCCGACAGTATCACCGGTAACAGCGGCCTTGTGAGCATCTGAGCCCTTACCACCAAAAAAACCAGATTCAATATACTTTTTAGCATTATCCCAAGCGCCACCGCCAGAAGTCATAGATATAGCCACAAAGACACCAGTAATAATAGAACCAACTAAAAGACCACCCAAAGCTTCAACGCCATGAATTTTACCAAAACCAAAACCAACAATAATTGGAACTAATACTGGAATTAAAGCAGGAATAATCATTTCTTTAATAGCGGCCTTAGTAACGATATCAACGGTGCGTCCATAATCTGGTTTTTCAGTATTTTGCATGATACCTGGCTTTTCCTTAAACTGAGCGCGAACATCTTCTACTACAGAACCAGCGGCTCTACCTACAGCTTTCATAGCCATTGCGCCAAAAAGATATGGCAACAAACCACCAATAAACAATCCGGCTAAAACATAAGGATTGTCGATTAAGAATTGAGCATTGCCACCTAAATCTTTAATCTTATAAGTGAAATCTGAAAATAAAACCAAAGCGGCTAAAGCAGCTGAACCAATAGCATAACCCTTAGTAACAGCCTTAGTAGTATTGCCAACAGCATCAAGAGGATCAGTAATATTTCTAACATCTTCTCCTAATTCAGCCATCTCAGCGATACCTCCAGCGTTATCGGTAATAGGACCATAAGCATCGATGGTAACGATAATTCCGGCCATCGAAAGCATAGCCACGGCAGCAATAGCAATACCATAAACATCAGCTAAAGAATAAGCACCCAAAATACCTAAAACGATAACAATAACTGGCAAAGCAGTAGATTTCATAGAAACAGCTAAACCGGCAATAACGTTAGTACCGTGTCCAGTTTTAGAAGCTTCAGCAATATCTTGAACCGGCTTAAATTTAGTAGAAGTGTAGTATTCAGTAATAACTACTAATAAACCAGTAACAGCCAAACCAATTAAAGCGGCGAGATAAATGTTTAAAGTATTGATAGGCATTAACCAAGAGGTAACAGGATAAAAAGCAATAGCAGAGATTATGGCTGAGGCTATTAATCCTTTATACAAAGCTCTCATAATATTATTGCTCTTGCCCAATCTAATAAAGTAGATTCCAATAATAGAGGCGATAATAGAAACAGCTCCTAAGACTAATGGAAAGGCTACTGCTGTATCCAAATCTTTAAAAAACAATTTTCCTAAGAACATGGCAGCAATAGAAGTAACGGCATAAGTTTCAAATAAATCAGCAGCCATACCAGCGCAATCACCAACGTTGTCACCAACGTTGTCAGCAATCACAGCTGGATTACGAGGATCATCTTCTGGAATACTAGCTTCTACTTTACCAATTAAATCAGCTCCAACATCTGCGGCCTTGGTATAAATTCCTCCACCCAAACGAGCAAAGATAGAAATTAAAGAACCACCAAAACCAAAGCCAATTAAAGCGTGCAAATCTTGAGTAATAAAATAAAATCCAGCCGTTCCGAGTAAAGCCAAACCAACTACTAAAAGACCAGTAATACTTCCACCCTTTACAGCAACATTTAAAGCTTTCTTTAAACCACCGCGAGCGGCTTCAGCGGTTTTTACATTAGCGCGTACGCTAATAAACATACCAATATAGCCGGTTAAAGCCGAGAGAGCGGCACCGGTAATAAAAGCAATGGCAGTAGTCCAACCTAAGCTTGGAACAAAACCAATTATTAAAAACAAAATAACAGCTACCAAACCGACAGTTTTATATTGTCGGTTTAAAAAAGCTTTAGCGCCAGCTTGTATGGCTTTAGCAATTTCTTGCATTTTTTCATTGCCGTTAGGCAATTTTAGAATGGAACGGATAGAAATCAATCCGTAAAGCAAAGCAATTACTGCTCCGCCTAATACAATTGAATTAATTGTGTTAATCATAAACAATTTATAATTAAGAATCCGGAAAAGGGATTCTGCCCTAAGGGCTTACTGTGGATTATAAATAAATAATTTAAATTTTTTAATTAGTTAATAAAAATTTTAATCTTTTTTCTTGGTAACTTTTTTAATAGCTTTAGTAGCTTCTTCTTTTTCTCCTTCCTTCTCAACTAAGGGATTCTCGGTTGTTTCCTCTTTAACAACTTCATCATCTTTAGCTACTTCACTAACTACCTCATTAATCGCGGCCTCGGTCTTAATTTCGCCATCATCATTAGTCTCAACAACTTTTCTATCACCCTCTTCAGAAGATTCAATGATATCAATTCTCCAACCAGTAAGATGGGCGGCTAGTCTAACGTTTTGTCCATTCTTACCAATAGCTAAAGATAATTTATCAGAAGCCACCTTAACTACGGCCTTATGTTTTTTGTCATCAATTTCAATGTCTAAAATTTTAGCGGGAGAAAGAGCGTTGGCAACAAATTTAGCTGGGTCTTCGTCGTAAAGAATAATATCTACTTTTTCACCACCTAACTCACTAATAATAGTTTGAATTCTGGCTCCACGTTGACCAACGCAAGAACCAATTGGATCAACATTGTCAGCGTCAGTGCAAATAGCCACCTTAGAACGAGAGCCGGCTTCCCTAGATACGCTCTTAATTTCCACTAGACCATTGGCTACTTCAGGAATTTCTAAATAAAATATTTTTCTTAAAATTTCTTCTGATTTGCGAGAAAGAATTATTTCTGCGCCCTTATTACCTTGTCTTACCTCTTTAATATAAACCTTAACACGTTCTCCTGGGTTGTAGCGTTCACCCATAATTTGTTCTTCGGCTGGTAATAAACCAATGGCCTTACCCAAATCAACTAAAACAAAACGGCCCTCGCGACGTTGAACAATTCCACCAACAACCTCATGTTCCTTGTCCTTAAATTCAGAGAACACCATATCACGCTCTACTTCTCTTAATTTCTGAATAATTACTTGTTTGGCTGTTTGAGCGGCCATGCGACCATAACTGTCAGGAACTGGTAATTCAGTAATAATCTCGTCGTCAATTTTAACATTGTCCTTGATCATTAAAGCATCACTTAATTGAATTTCTGTTTTAGGATTAAATTTTCTAGTTTCCTCTCCTTCTTCAGAAATAGTCTCAGTTTCCGGTTTAATCTCGCCGTTAGCGCGAGCCTCTAGTTGAGCTAACAACTCTGGTGGTAAATTTTCTACCACCGTCTTCACATCAAAAATCTTGGATTTACCTGTAGCCGGATCAAACACTACCTTAATATTTTGATTCTTTTCACCAAAATCTTTACGATAGGCGGCGGCTAAAGCCAATTCAATGGTGGCCAAAACCATGTTGTAATCCAGATTTTTTTCTTCACAAATCTGTTTAATAGCATTTAAAATTTCTGACATCTATTTAAGACTTAACCAGTGAAACTCATTTACGCTAGTTAAGTATATTTATTTCTTAAAAAGAAAGCTAATTGTAAAAACAACTAGCTTTAAAATTAGCTTAGCAAAAAGAGGGGTCTTTGTCAAAATGATATACCTAAAAAATAAACGGCTAGAGGGCCGTTTATTTTTTTATATTTCGAAAAGCATTTTTTATAACATTGAAGCGATAAGGGGGCGAAACTTCTAAATCCCACATACTTGATGACTTTATTCCTTTAGTTTTTAAAAAGTATTCTGATTCTTTAAAAACGTGGTAAGTCCAACCAATATTTAATTGAAAAAATAAATCAGTTAAATCCTTTAAGTACTGATCAGCTCCAGGAGCGATTCTAATTACGGAAAATTCAGTAACAATAACTGGAACATTGGGGTATTTTTTTTGAAAATCAACTATTGGTTTTAAGGTTTCAGTGATTTTTTTCTTATCCCAATAAGATAAAATGCCTTCCCAAGAATTATCAAAAAATTCTCCTGGGTAAGCTTTAGGGCTCATTTTACTATCAATCCAAGGCAACCATTGAATAGTATAATCATGTGGATGATACATATGTACGGCCAACATTATTTTACCGTCTTGAGCAATTTCTTTTGGTAAATTCCAACCAACTAAAGAATTAACGCGCCAACTATAAGGAGGGGCAACAACTAAAGTGTGAGTCTTGTCAATTTTTCTTATTTCTTGAAAAAGTCTTAGTTGTAACTTATCCCAAAGATAACCCCTATCTTCTTTAGCATTCCAATCATTTTCTTTTGGCTCTGGTTCATTTAATAACTCAAAAATAATAACTCGGGGGTGTTCATTTTTAAATTCATTGGCAAGTTGTTTCCAAGTGTCTACCAAGAGATCCTGATATTTGTAGCCAAATTCTCCATCCCAAAGACGAAAGTCTTTCCAACCAGAAAAACGTACTAAACCAGGAACTTCATGGACGTCAATTATTAAAGTAAGCCCGTATTTTTTAGTCAATTTTAAAATAGT
>JALOQQ010000009.1 GCA_025453315.1 Planctomycetota bacterium | reverse complement strand
CTATAGTAATAATAGCAGTATTATTATGATAACTGTTTAATTATTGACAATTATTTAAAAATATTGTATAATTTTATTTATAGTATAAATTAATATGGAAAAAGATTTTTTTGCTTTAATTAGCGGAAAAAGTGAGATAATTGCTAAATTAACCTTAAGTTTTTTGAAAGAAAACAAACTTCCTTTAGAAATGTTTACGGCTTTAGAGGTTAAAAAGAGAATTTGGGAGAACTTTAATCGTTATCTTAATTTGCGTTTACTTTCTTTAGCCGAAGAAGATAGAAAAGAAGTAGTGGAAAAAATATTAGCTGTTAATTCGGAAAAAGGTTTAGAGGAAATTTTAGAAAAGTATTGGCAGGAAGATTTAGAAATTGTTTATGCTGATTTTTTTGAACGCTTTCAGAACTAAGATAAATAACAGTCCGGAAAAAATACATAGTAGTTTAAGTATTAAAAATTAAGAGAGATTAAAAATAAGAGAAAAATAAAAAATAATTTTAATAATAGATAATTTACTATATGTTTAACGAAAAAGATCAATTAGACGTCGCTACTCTTGAACAAGAAAATAATAATCAGGAAGACAAAGAGTCGGGTTTAGAAAATCAAGAATTAAGCCCAGAAGAAAAATTGGCTGAATTTAAACGTCTGGCCGTTGAAGGTATTTTACAAGAAACTGATAAAGCGATTAAGAGAAGTGAGGCTGAAAAATATAGCAAAGTTATCGATGGTTTAACTTTAGATAATGCTTCTAAATTATCTAAACTTTTAAAGAATAGCAATGAAGATATCGTTGGTATTTTTAAGCGTGCTGTTGATCAAATGACAGGATCTTATATTGAAGAATTAAAAACCGAGGACGTTGAAGAAATATCAGCTGAATATGATAAAGTGGGTGTTGATGATTTTCCTGATGGTTTAAAACCAAAAACTTTTTTAGTTAGTTTAGAAAATTCTAAATATCTCGATAAAATAAGATTGGATATGTTAAGGGACGAAAAGATTGATGTTTTTGATGATAGTAATTTTAATCGTGAACAAGTTAATAATTTTATTCAATCTTTGCAAAATGATTTTCGCAATCAAGAAAAGTCTTTTTCTAGTTGCGATGATAATGAAAAGGATAATAGTGAGGCTAATATAAGTTTTTTAAGTCGTTTTGCTAAAAGTAAGAATGCTAAATTTTTTCTCGCTGCTTCTTCCTTGGTTAGTATTTTTAATTTTGCTGGTGGTTTAGTTTCAGAAGCTCATGCCGCCGATAATACTACTGACCCCCAAGAATTATTACAAACGCATAGTGATTTATTAGCTAATAATGTTAAGAATGTTCCAACAACCGATATTCATCCAGGAAATTTTAATTCAGAGCCACCAATAAACCAAGAACATAACACTATTAACACCGGTCATTTAGAAAATATTTCTTCTAGTACTCATACGGACAATGTTTCTGCGGAGAAGCTTAATTCTTCTCCTGAAAAGACAGTTAATAATCCTGTAGAAAATATTCAAGACAATACAACAACTAAAATGGTTGAAGGCTTTACTGATGTTCATTCTTTAACTCATTTTTCTGATAATACTTTTCGTCTAAACCCGTCTCAAGAAAAAGAATTATCTAACAATATTGAAAGCATGATGAATAGCAAGGATTTTGCTCCTCTCGCCGAAGAATATCATAGCTATTCCGCCGCTAGTAAAGTTAATGCTGGTTTAGATTTTCAAAATGCCAGCAAGGATCATGTTGATTTTGGTAGTGGAGATAGAGCTTATGTTCAATATAATAATACTGGTTTAGAAAAAATAGGTATTAATACCCATGGCTTTTCAGCTGAGATTAGTAGTAATGAAGAACTAAGTAATGCTTTACATCAAGCTGGTATTAATAGCGAAGCTGATTTATTAAATCATTACGCTAAAGTCTCACACGTTCAGCCAGTTTCAGAAAATGGTTATAAAGGTAATGATGTTTTAGCCTTATCACGCGGTCTTAGTAATTTAGATGTTCTAAATGATGTTTACCATTCTCATTTATCTCAGGCAGAAAAAAATGCTCTTTTTGATGGTTTAATAAATCATATTGAAATTCCTCATGGTGGTGTTGATTTAAGTCACGATAGTAATGATGATCAGCGTTTTTACGAATTGCGTGGTGACCTTAAAGAAGCTCTAAAGGTTCAGGCTAATGAAACTAAGGTATTTATGATTGACACTAGCGGTTCTATGAAAGAAGATTTGTTTGGTAAAAATGGAGAAATTAATTCTGATAATGTTATTATTAAACAATTGGAGCAGACTTATAATAAATATCAAGAACATCCAGAACAGTTAGGTCAAGAAGGGAAAATTATTATTCAAAATTTTGCTGGTAAACTTGGTAATAGTATTGAGGTGGATGCTGATTATTTACAACAGCATTCTTTCAAAGATTTATGCAAAGAAATTGCTAGTGATACTAAAATTGGTGGTAGTGAAGAAAATTTTGTTACTTGTTTAAAGGCTGTTCATCAAAAATATCCAGAAGCCAAAATCACTGGATTTACTGACGAAAAATTAGAGTTGAGTCAGGCCAAGGAAATTATGAATATGGCTAAGCAATTTTCTGATAATAAAATGGATATTCATTTATTAATATCAGGAACCAGTGATGATTTTCATGGTAATGATAAATTTCATGGTAAAGTCACTGATTTATCTGCCGGTAAACTATTGTTTTATGCTGTTACGCAAGGAGAAAAGGGTTATAATTCAGGATCAGAAATTTCTGAACAAGCGTCTATTTTTAAACCGAATGAAACGAGAATATAATAAAAACTACTGTTGATGTTTTGTTATAAAGATAAATAAAATAAATTAAAATTAAGTTAATTAAATAGAAAAATAAATTAATTGCGTAAATATTACAACTAAATAAAAATCAGTGAAATGAAAAAAGTTTTGTTTTTGTTATTGTTAGTTTGGCATTTTTTTGCGTTTTCACTTAAGGCTCAAGTTGATTTGGCTGAAGCTAAGCGGATACTGGGAAACAACTTCATTTCTTTTTTTGAAGCTTACCGAGCTTGGTCTAGTTGTTATGATAAAACAATTATTAAAGACTGCGCTACTAAAATTCCTTATTCAAAAAAAGATTTAGAATTAGCGGTCGCTAATAATCTCCAGAAAAAAGGGAATTATATCCTTATTCCAATTGTTAGTATTTTTGAGCCCAATTTATTGTTTTTACCTGGCTTTAATTGGCAATGGGAATGCTTACCTGATTACGATTGGGGTTATAAAGATTCTAGTTATTATTTATTAGTTAACTTAGAATCTGCTAAGTTTTTAAGTAACCGCGAAAAATGTCTAACCCCTCTAGAGTTTGTTCAAATTGTTTTTTTATTAAAACATTTTGATTTAAAAATGAACATTGAGGGACTTGGAGCCTATTATTCGCCTAATAGTTTGGGCATTTCTTATTACAATAATACTTTTTTCTTTTCCAAAGGCCTTAGAAAAGATAAAAATATTAGTTATCAAATACCTTTGTTAGAATGAAAACCTTCTTTTAAAATAAGAAGGTTTATTTTTTATGTGGATAATATGTGTATTGACAAAGCTCGAATAATATAATATTCTTCTATATACGATTTGCAAAACGTATTTTTGAAAATTGTAAAACTAAATTTTTGCCCAATATTAAAGAAAAACGGAAGTAAATGCGTGATCTTTCGCTGGTTTTGCCGTTTTTTTTGTTTTGGCAAATACAGTTCTTTCTTGGTTTGTTCTCAATTTATAAAATAGCTAATTTTCGAAAAGTGTTGGCTAATTCATCACAAAAACAGAAATAGTTATTCCAATTTTAACACCTTTTTATGACGAGGGTGGCTTTTTTTTACTTTTTAAATTGGAAATAAGTTTTAGACATTTAGTAGTTATAAAATTTAGATTTATTAGTTAAAGTTTAAATATTAATAAGTTAAAGTTTGATAGATTAGAGTTTAAATATTAATAAGTTAAAGTTTAGTAAGTTAGAGTTTAAATTTAGAATTTAAATATCAATAGTTAATTTAATAGAAGTTTCGCGGGCGATATCTAATATAGATATCTGAAATATCCAAGTAAGATAATAATTAATATATATTTTAATCATATTCCTATGTCCAAGCGAACAGATATGCAAGAGAGAAAGTATTTCTCTAATTTCCGAGAAGTGATGCCACTTCCGGAATTAATTGAGATTCAAAAAAACTCTTACGACTGGTTTTTGAAAGAAGGCCTAGCCGAATTATTCGACGAGATCAATCCTATAACCGACTTTATTGGTCGTGATTTAGAATTGTATTTTGAAGATTATTATTTAGAAGAGCCGAAGTTCAGTGAACAAGAAAGTCGTAAGAAAAATATTACTTTTGAAGCACCTCTACGTGTAAAAACCAAGTTATTAAATAAAAGAACTGGTAAGGGCATTTCCCAGGAAGTTTTTTTGGGTGATTTTCCAATCATGACCGATAAGGGCACCTTTATTGTTAATGGTATTGAAAGAGTTATCGTTTCTCAGCTTATCCGCTCAGCTGGTGTAATGTTTACCGCTGAATTTGTTAAAGGTAAGAAATGCTATGGTGCTAAAATAATTCCTAATCGCGGTGCTTGGCTTGAAATTGAAACCGATTCTAATAAAGTAATTTGGGTAAGAATTGATCGCAAAAGAAAAGTAACTGTTTCTTCTTTATTGCGCGCTTTTGGTTATGGTAGTGATGAAGAAATTTTAGAATTATTTAAAGACATTGATATCGTTAAAGATAAAGACGAGTCTTCTTATATTGAAGCTACTATCGCCAAAGATGTTGCCAAAAACGAAGCTGATGGTTTACAAGAAGTTTATAAGAGAATTAGACCTGGCGATTTAGCTACTTCAGAAAACGCTAAGCAACTTATTTATTCCATGTTTTTCCGTTTTGACCGTTATGATTTTGGTCGCGTTGGTCGTTATAAATTAAATCGTCGTTTTGGTTTAGATTTACCAAATAAGAAAGAATTCCGTATTTTACGTCGCGAAGATTTAGTTCTTATTATTAAGGAAGTTATTAGATTAAATATTACTAAAGAACCTGAAGATGATATTGATCATTTGGGTAATCGTCGTGTTCGCGCTATCGGTGGTTTAATTCAAAATCGTTTTCGTGTTGGTTTAGCTAGAATGGAAAGAATTATTAAAGATAAGATGAGTACTTCCGATATTGCCAGCTTAACTCCTACAAAATTAGTAAATGCTCGTCCAGTTATCGGTGTGGTAAGAGAATTCTTTATGTCTTCTCAGTTATCACAATTCATGGATCAAACCAATCCTCTTTCTGAGTTAGAGCATAAGAGAAGATTGTCAGCTATGGGTCCTGGTGGTTTAACTAGAGAAAGAGCTGGTTTTGATGTTCGTGATGTACATCCTACTCACTACGGCAGAATTTGTCCTATTGCTACTCCCGAAGGTCCAAACATCGGTTTGGTTGGTCACTTATCTAGTTATTCTCGTTTGAATAGTTATGGCTTTTTAGAGTCACCTTTTAGAAAAGTAGTTCACGAAAAAGGTAAAACTCGTATTACTGATGAAATTATTTATCTCGATGCTTTTGAAGAGGAAAAATATATTACAGTTGATGCTACTGTGCCACTTGATGAAAATAATTATATTACGGTAGATCGTTATGATGTTAGAAAGTTTGGTCAACCGGCTATGGAAGAAGTTTCTAAAATTGATTTAGCTGGTGTTGCTTCCAACCAAATTATTTCCATTGCCACTTCTTTAATTCCTTTCATGGAGCACAATGATGGACAGAGATCACTCATGGGAACAAACATGCAACGTCAGGCGGTCCCACTTATTATCAGTGAAGCTCCGGTAGTCGGCACTGGTATGGAAGGCCGTGCAGCGAAAGATTCTGGACACGTAGTTTTAGCTGAAGATGATGGCGTTATTACCGTGGCTGATTCTGGTAAGATTGAAATTGAAACTAAGAAGAATGAAAGAAAATCTTATACTTTAAATAAATTCGTTCGCTCCAACTCCTCTACTTGTATTAATCAACATCCTCTAGTCAATGTTGGTCAAAAAGTAAAGAAGGGCGATATTTTAAGTGATGGTCCAGCTATTGCTGAAGGTGAATTGGCTTTAGGAAAAAATGTTTTAGTAGCTTTCATGACTTGGGAAGGATTTAACTATGAAGACGCTATTATTATTTCTGAGCGTTTAGTTAAAGATGATGTTTTCTCTTCTATTCATATCGAAAATTACACCATTGATGTTCGTGATACTAAATTGGGCGCTGAAATAGTTACCAACGACATTCCGAATATTAGTGAAGAAAAATTAAAGAATTTAGATGAGAATGGTATTATCCGTATTGGCGCTGAAGTTTCTTCGGGCGACATCTTAGTTGGTAAAATTACCCCTAAGGGTGAAACTACTCTTTCCGCTGAAGAAAAATTATTACGCGCTATTTTTGGTGAGAAGGCAAAAGATGTTCGTGATTCTTCACTTTATTTAGAGCATGGTGAACATGGTAAGGTAGTTGATGTTAAAATATTTTCTCGTGAAGATGGTGATAAATTGCCAGCTGGCGTTTTACAATCCATTCAAGTTTCTGTTGCCAACTTACGCAAGATTCAAGTAGGTGATAAAATGTCTGGTCGTCATGGTAATAAAGGTGTTATTTCTAAAATAGTTCCTCCGGAAGATATGCCTTATATGGCCGATGGTACTCCGGTTGATGTTATTTTATCTCCACTTGGTATTATCTCTCGTATGAACTTAGGTCAGTTGTTAGAAACTCACTTAGGTTTTGCTGCTCATAAATTAGGCTATAAGGCCGCTACTCCTGCTTTAAATGGTATTACTGAAGAACAAATTAAATCAGAATTGGTAAGAGCTGGTTTACCGGAAAATGGTAAAATTACTCTTTTTGATGGTAAGACTGGCGAAGCCTATGATCATAAAATTACCGTTGGTTATAAGTATATGTTAAAGCTTAACCATATGGTTGAAGATAAAATTCACCAAAGATCAATTGGTCCTTATTCTTTAATTACTCAACAACCTTTAGGTGGTAAAGCTCAATTTGGTGGACAGAGATTTGGTGAAATGGAAGTATGGGCTCTTGAGGGTTATGGCGCTGCTCATACTTTACAAGAAATCTTAACCATTAAATCGGATGATGTACCAGGTAGATCAAAAGCTTATGAATCTATTATTAAGGGCGAAGTAATTGAAAAATTAAACGTTCCAGAATCCTTTAACGTTTTAGTTAGAGAGTTGAAAGGTTTGGGACTGGATGTTGAATTATTAGGCGCTAAAGATGAAGCTAATGAAAATTTTGAAGTTGAAGACGAGGAAGAAAATCCAGAAAAAATTGAAAAAATCAATGATGCTGATAAACAAATTTATGAAAAGTATTCCCGTGATGACGCTAGGGAAGAATAATTTTTTCTAATAATTAATAATTCATTATCCATATGTTAAATCCAATAAGAACTAGTGACTTTGATGCCATCAGGCTCAAGTTAGCTTCCCCGGAACAAATTCTAAATTGGTCTCACGGTGAAGTTATTCGTCCCGAGACTATTAACTATCGTACCCAAAAGCCAGAAAAGGACGGTCTTTTCTGTGAAAAGATTTTTGGTCCGACTAAGGACTGGGAATGTGCTTGTGGTAAGTATAAAAAAATTCGTTATAAGGGTATTGTTTGTGATAAATGCGGAGTGGAAGTTACCAGAAGCGTAGTGAGACGTGAAAATTTTGGTCATATCACTTTACAAATTCCTTGTACTCATATTTGGTTTTTACGTGGTATTTCTTCTAAGATTGGCTTAGCTTTAAATTTAGGTATGCAATCTTTAGAGAAGGTTATTTATTTTGCTTCCTTTATCGTTACGGAAGTTGATGATACTTTAAAGGCCGCTTCTTTGGATCAAATTAAACAAGAATATAAATCTAAACGTAAAGGTATTGAGAGTGATGCCGCCAATCAAATTAAACAGACTCGCGATAAATTTACTAAGAATGAAAAAAGCAAAGCTTCAGTTGAAGACCAATTAAGTTCTGCTATTGAGGAATTAGAAAAAGCTAGAGATGAGAAGTTAGAAAGTTTAGATGAAGAATTTGAATCTACTCAGAAAGAGTTGAAAGACTTAAAGCCACTAATGATTTTATCAGAACATGAATATCAGAGTTTAAGTTTAAAATTTGGTCATATCTTTGAGGCTGGTATCGGCGCTGAGGCGATTAGAAAGTTATTAGAGAAAATTGACTTAGAAAAGAGTATTAGAAAAATTGAAGAAAAATTGAAGGACGCTATTGAGTCTAAGAGAGAAAAATTAATTAAGCGTTTAAAATTATTAAAGAGTTTTAGGAATAATAATATTAGACCAGAATGGATGATTATGACCGTTATTCCGGTTATCCCTCCAGATTTACGTCCTATGGTTGCTCTTGATGGTGGTCGCTTTGCCGCTTCGGATCTAAATGATCTTTATCGCCGTGTTATTAACCGTAACAATCGTTTAAAACAATTGGTTGATTTAAATGCTCCAGAAGTAATCTGTCGTAACGAGAAGCGCATGCTTCAAGAAGCGGTTGACGCTTTAATTGATAACTCAGCTCGTCATACTAAAACTGTTACGGCTTCCACTGGTCAAAAGAGACAATTAAAATCTTTAGCCGATTCCTTAAAAGGTAAGCAGGGACGTTTCCGTCAGAACTTGCTTGGTAAGCGCGTTGATTATTCTGGACGTAGCGTTATCGTGGTTAATCCAAAATTAAACTTAGATCAATGTGGTTTGCCTAAAATCATGGCTTTAGAATTATTTAAACCTTTTATTGCCAGCCAATTAATTAAAAGAGAAGTAGTACATAATGTTCGCAGTGCTTCTCGTTATATTGAGGCCGGACATGATGAAGTTTGGGACATTCTCGAAGAAGTGGTTAGTGATTCTCATGTATTATTAAACCGTGCTCCTACCTTACATCGTTTAGGTATTCAGGCCTTTAAACCAATTTTAATTGAAGGTAAAGCTCTACAAATTCATCCTTTAGTTTGTGCCGCCTTTAACGCTGACTTTGATGGTGACCAAATGGCAGTTCATGTTCCCTTAACCAAGGAAGCTAGGGAAGAGGCTAGAGATATTATGCTTTCCTCTCATAATCTTTTAAAACCAGCAACTGGTGAGCCTATCGTAGCCCCGGCTCAAGACATCGTTTGGGGTGTATATTATATTACTATTGAAGATGAAAAAACTAAGCTTAAAGAAGATAGAGAGTTAAGACATCTTGCCAGTGAAGATGATGGTATATTAGCTTTAGATAATAAGTTAATTACTGTTCACGAGACCATCATGATTAAACTTAATGGTGTTTTAACCAGAACTACTATTGGTCGTGTTATTTTTAACCAAATTTTACCAGAGAAATTACGTTATGTTAACGAATTAATTGGTAAGGGTAAATTAAAAAATTTAATTAAAGAATGTTTATATATTTACGGTGAGGAAGAAACAGTTCACTTTATTGATCACTTAAAGAATAAGAGTTTTGAGTTTATTACTAAGTCCGGTCTCTCTTGGGGTTTTGGTGATTTACCATCTCTTAAAGAAAAGGATCAATTAATTATTGAAGCTAACCAAAAAGTAGATGTTATTCGAGAACAATTTGAAGAAGGCTTGTTAACCGACAGTGAACGTTATAGTAAAGTTATTGAAGTTTGGACTGATACTAAAGATAAAATTGCTGAAGTTTGTAAGAAAAGTTTAGTTAATATTTTACCTCTTTGGTCTATGATCGATTCTGGTGCTAGAGGTTCTTGGGCTCAGCCAGTACAGATTTTAGGTATGAAAGGTTTAGTAACTTCTCCTTCGGGCGCTATTATCGAGTTGCCAGTTAAAGGAAACTTTAAAGAAGGATTTGGCGTACTTGAATACTTTATTTCTACTCATGGTGTACGTAAAGGTTTATCTGATACTGCTTTAAGAACAGCTAACGCCGGTTACTTAACTAGACGTTTAGTCGATGTTTCTCAGGATATTATTGTTACCAGCGATGATTGTGGCGATCATGAAGGTTTATTTGTTACTAAGAAAGAATGTGAGATCTTGGGTGACGATTTTTATAAGAAGGTTACTGGTCGTTTTGCCGCTCATGATATTGAAAAGGATGGTAAAGTTTTAGTAAAAGCCGATGAACTTATTAATGAAGAAGTAGTTAAAGTCTTGATAAAAAATGAAATTGATTCTCTCTATATCCGTTCAGTATTAAGTTGTAAATTAGATAAAGGTATCTGCGCTAAATGTTATGGTTATGACTTGGCTTATAATAAACAGGTTAAATTAGGTTCTACGGTTGGTATTATTGCCGCTCAATCTATTGGTGAACCTGGTACCCAATTAACCATGAGAACCTTCCACTCTGGTGGTGTAGCTGGTCAAGACGATATTACTCAAGGTTTGCCGAGAGTTGAAGAAATTTTTGAAAATAGAACACCAAAGAAGAAAGCTTTAATGTCTGATGTTTCCGGTAAAATAAAAATTGAGTATGCCAAGAAAATTATTAAAGATCAAAATGGTCAGGAAATCAGCGTTGATAATCCTCAAACCAAAATTTTACGCGTTTACTACAAAGGCTTGGATTATGATCGTTACTATTTTTCCGAAACTGTTAATGAATTAATTTTAGAAGAAGGTGGTAAAAATAAGAGTAAGGAATATAAGCCAAAGATTTTGGTTAAATCCGGTGATAAAGTTAATAAGGGAACTGATCTTTATATAGTTGATAAAAAGATTGTTAAAGCTAAAGAAGCTGGTGCCGTAGAATTAACTGATAAGTATGTAAAAATTGGCAGGGAAGTAGATAAATTTAAAGAATTGCCAATTATGAAGGGTACAATGATTTTGGTTAAAGATAATGATTTAGTAGAAAGAGGTACTCAACTTACAGAAGGCAGTTTAGATCTTAAAGAACTTTATCGTCTACGCGGTAAATTAGCTACTCAGAAATATGTTATTAAAGAAATTCAATACGTTTATTCTTCTCAGGGTCAGCCTTTAAATGATAAACACGTTGAAATTATCGCCCGTCAGATGTTTTCTAGACATCTTATCAAAGAAGCTGGTGACACTAATTTATTACCTGGTGAAGTAGTAGAAGAAAGCGTCTTTAATACTGCTAATAAGGATGTTAAAGAAAAAGCTAAAGCTGAACCATTATTATTGGGTATTACCAAAGCTTCTCTTACTACTGATTCTTTCTTATCAGCTGCCTCATTCCAAGAAACACCACGTGTACTTATTGATGCCGCTATTAATGGTAAGATCGATTACCTTGATGGTTTGAAAGAAAATGTTATTATCGGTTGTTTGATTCCTTCCGGAACTGGTTATAAGGGTAAGAAAAAACGCGAGATCTATAAATAAAATAAAAGAGAGACACGGCCAAAGCTGTGTCTTTTTTTATTGGCTTCGACGTGATAAAATTATAATAACTTTTAAATTATAGAAAAGTTAATGTTTAAAAATATTTTGTACTTATATTAATAAAGGTTTTAAGGTTTTTTTATGCTAATGATAGATAAAACATTTATTGTTAAAAGGAATAGTTTATGAATTTTGTAAAAAAAATCAGAATAACTTTAGCGTTTCTTTTGTTCTTAGCAATAGCCTTTTTTCTTTTAGCTAAATTAGTTCCTTTGGGTAAAATTACTTATTCTTTCAAAGAAGGGGATATAAATTTTGTTGGTGGCCAAGGTTTTATTAGTAAATTATCACCAGCTGATCGTTTAGCTACGAATAACGATTTAAAGATAATTGGTGATCCAGTTTATTTTTCTTTATTAACACCGCGTAATTTTGAAAAAGCTAAGATGACTATTTTTTACGAAGAAAATATTTCTCGACCCTTGGTGGAATTTGGTGTTTTGGCTGATAAATTTTGGCATTATCAAATGCAGCCCCTAGAAAATAAAGTTATTGATAATATTTCTTTCTCGTGGTCAAAAATTTGTGAAAATGATATTTGTCTGTGGCAAAAGAAAAAAGTGTTTTCTGATTTAAAAGAGTTTGAAAAAAATCCACCCGCCCGAGGGGAGATAGCCGTTTATAATGTCGATAATTATCTAGCCGAAACTGGATTATATCGAAATTTTCAGCTTAATGAAAAAATAGTAACCAAGAATTTTGTTCTCCCTTATGTTTTGCGTGGTCGCCATCAATTCTATACTTATGTTCAAACCCAAGATTTAAATTCTAATTCTAATAATGCCAGTGTCCAAGTTACGGAGCAAAAAACAAATAATTTTAACACTGAGCAAAAAACAAATAATTTTAACACTGAGCAAAAAACAAATAACTCAAACAAAACCAATGACTTGTATTTAAATCTAAGTTTTCAAGATTTAAATAAAAACAAAGAAGCTGATCCAATTGAAATTTTGATTTATTATGCCAATAATTTAATTGATTCTTATAAAATAGCCGATGATGGTAATACTACTGATAATGGTGTTCGAAGTGCAGAAATAAGCAAACAGATTTCTATCCCCGGGTTATTAGAAGGAGCTTATAAAATTGAAATTAAGGTTAACGATGATATTCTAATTACTCATTTAGAAATTAACCAAACTAAGAATGCTTTTTTAAATAAACTCTGGCTTTATGAGCAGGGGAAGGAAAATATTAATATATTTAGTGATGTTAATGTTTTAAAGGTTAAAACAATTTCCCCGGCTAGTTTACAAACGATTAGCTTTGGTTCTGATAAATTATCTATAACTGAAACTTATGCCCAATTTGTTAGTCAGCCACAAATTGGTTTTAAAGAAATTAATTTAGCTAAGGACGGCTTGATACTAGAGGGGGCGGGAGTCTTTTCCTTTAACCCTGAGTCTTTTTTTAACCCCAGTCTAAAAACAATTAATAGTGATTTTATTTTGAATTCGGAGATTAATTTTATTTTAGCTAATTATAAAGTTACCAATGATGTTAAGATGAATGATTTAATCACTAACACCCCCTCAATAATTAATAATGATACTCCCATAACCAAGACAGCTGTTTTGAATTTTTCTTTAGCTAAAGCTTACCGTGAGAAAAATAAATACGGTTTTATAATTTCTATTCCCGGATTGCGTGCTGAAGAGAATAAGAATGAATATTTAAAGATTAAAGAAATAAAAATTGAGTTAACTGGCAAATCTCTTTATTCTTGGTTAAAAGAGCAGTTTAAACGTCGTTAATATGTCTAATAAAATAAAGCAATATATTTTTTTAATTAGTAGGGAATTATTTTTCTTTTCTAGTTTGGCGTGGTTAATTTTTTTTATTTTAGAAGTAATTTGGCCGCAAATTGTTTTAGCTTATTTTAATTTAAATTATTTACTTTTGCTTTGTTTATTGAGTGGTTTATTTTCTTTATTTTTTAATAGAAAAAACAAAGATCAACTCCATAAAGAATGAAAAAGAATTAATATTTTCTTATTTTTATAAGATAATCTTAGTTTTTTATATAATTATTAGGTTGAAGGAAACTCGATTTAATGTTATTATTATTTATATCTCTATTAATAAAAAAAAGCGGTCCTAGCTGGGCCGCTTTCCGCAGTAAACGAATTTATTTCATTTATTTTAGCCTTTTTTGTTTTTTAAGAAACAAAGAAATTTGTTACCTTTTCAAAAACAACTTTGGCTCGAGGAGAAAAAATAATTTTTCTTAAAGAAACGGCTATAACATGGCCACCAAAGTAGGTTGCCACGGCTAGAATGCTAATTAAGAATTTAATTATTACTCCAATAATTATAGTAGAGATTATACTAATTACTATAGATATCCCAAAAGGAGCCGGAATAATATTTTGCAAATAGTAAAAAATTATTATTTCCAATCCAGTTCCGGAAATTAAACCGAAGCCTAAGCCAACAGCAAAAGCTATTGCCTGATCATTCATGGTTTTCATGCTGGTATCCTTGATGGCGAAGATAAGGAAAATAACGGCCAATAATTTCCAAGTCAAACCTAGTACTATTAGTATTAGTGGTTCAAAAATAGTATTAGCTAAACCGACAATAAGTCCGGCAATAAAGCCAATAATAATCCAAGATAAAGTATAGTTTATAGCCGCACGACTACGCCCTCTATTTCCCAGAAAAGATAAGATTATTAACAGAGTTGACCAGATTATTGATCCGATAACAAAGAAAATAATCAGAAAATAGTAGCTGGAAAAAAAGCTGGGTAAGTCGCCAATATTAATTTGTCTTTCCGCGCTGATTCTAACTTCCTTTATTTGAAAGTATTCACCATTAAGACAGGTGTAGAGTAGTAACCCCAATAAAGTTATAATTATAGAAGTAATAGATAACTTTATTATTATTCTTAACTTGCTTTTCAAATGGTCTATCATGATTTTCTTTCTTTAGTTTTACAAAGGACGTTTATTGATGATTACGTAAAGAATATTCATTAGTAATCATAATACTTTAGTTATTAAAGAGCAAATATAAATAAATACATAATAATTTAAAAACATTCTATGTCGTTAAACACGTTTTTTCACCCCAAATCAATTGCTATTATTGGTGCTTCCAATGATCACAAAAAAATCGGTTGGCAGTTAATTGATAATTTAAAGGCCAGTAAATTCAAAGGCAAAATTTATCCCATTAATTTAAAAGAAAAGAAAATTGCCGGCTTATCGGCTTCGTCTAGTATTGAAGCAGTGAGAGGGAAAATTGATTTAGTGGTTATGGCTATTCCAGCTCCTTTTGTCGTTTTGGAGGTGGAGAAATGTGCTAAGAAAAAGATAAAAGATATTATTATTATTAGTGCTGGTTTTAGTGAAACTAGTCCGGAAGGTAAAAAATTAGAAGAACAGATAAAAGAGTTGGCCAAGAAAAATAAAATGAACATTCTTGGTCCTAATTGTTTGGGCATGATTAATAATATTTGTCAGATGGACGCTACCTTTGCCCGTACAATTAAGGGTAAGGAGATAAAGAAAGAACATAATATTGCTTTTGTTTCTCAGTCAGGGGCGATTGGCAGTGCTGTTTTAGATTGGGCCTCTAATCGCAATGTTGGCTTCTCTTATTTTATTAGTTTGGGTAATAAAGCTGTCTTAGATGAAAATGATTTTTTTGATTATTTTGTTACCGATAAAAATACTGATTTAGTAGTAGCTTATTTAGAAGAAATAAAACATGGTGAGCGTTTTATGGCCGCAGTTTCTAAATTAGCTCGCATTAAACCGGTGGCTATTTTAAAAGCCGGTAAGACTCAAGCTGGTAGTAGTGCTGCTATGTCTCACACCGGAAGCATGGCTGGATCTAGCCAAGCTATTTTAACTGGCTTAAAACGTTCAGGCGCTATTATCTTAGATAACATGAATCAGCTTTTTAATTTAATGCGTTTAATTAAAAAACAATTAGTTTTAAAAAACTCTGATGTTTATGTTGTTTCTAATGCCGGCGGTCCTTTAGTATTAACTGCTGATGAAATTAGTCAGAATGATTTAAGTTTTGGTGAATTTTCTGCTAAAACTCAAAAAGAAATTGCCGCCGCCCTACCGCCCTTAACCCATGTTAAAAATCCTTTAGATGTTTTAGGAGATGCTCCAGCTGATCGTTATCAAAAATCTTTAGCCGCTCTTTTACGCGACAATAATGTTTATTCGGTTTTAATTTTATTAACCCCACAAACTACTACTGAGCCAGAAAAAACCGCTGAGTTAATAGGTAAATTAGCTAAACAATATCCTGATAAATTAATTATCACTAGTTTTATTGGCGGAGGGGCTTTAAGTGAAGCTAAAAAAATATTAGCCAAGTATTTAATTCCTAACTTCGATTACCCTGAAGAAGCGGTTAAGGCTTTAGCTCAATTTTTAAATTACAAAAAGAATCTTAAAGATTTATCAGTTTATCGTGCTACTGAAAAATCAGCTTTGACCGTTACTACTAATGCTTGGGATGAACAATTGGATTATTTAAAATCTTTTACTTGTTTAAAAGAATATAATATTCCAGTTGCGGATACCCGTGCTATTAGAGAAAAAAAAGATTTGGCCGGCCTAAAATACCCTATTGTTTTAAAGATTACTGGTCCTGATTTTATACATAAAACCGATAAGAAAGCTATTTATTTGAATGTTAAAAATGAACAAGAAGCTTGGAGTTATATTGAAGCTCGTAAGGCAGAATTAAAAAATCAGAATTATTTTGTCGCTCAACCAATGTTAAGTGGTGATTTACAATTAATCCTGGGCTTTAAACGTGATAATTCTTTTGGTCCGATTTTGATGGTAGGTCTCGGTGGTATTTATGCCGAAATTTTTAAGGAAGTGGAATTAGAGGTTGATGATCTTAATGAAACTAGAGCTTTAGCTATGATAAAACGAGCTAAATTTTATAAGATTTTAGCTGGTGCGCGCGGACAAGCAGCTTATGATATTAGGGGATTAGTTATGCTTCTAGTTAATTTTGCTCGTTTAGCTCGTGAAAGAAAAGAAATTAAAGAGTTAGATATTAATCCACTTTTAATTAATCGCGATGGCTTTACAGCACTGGATGTTAGAATCATAGTTTAATTAATATTAGAAACTATAGTTTAATTGATGTTGGGATTGTGGTTTTTAATGTTAGAATTATAGTTTGAATTTTAAGATTTTATTTGTAGCTAAGATTTAAGTTTAAGGTTTTTATGCTTAAACGTTTGTTTCGACAACATATTGAAAGTATTACTACGGCTGCTGTTTTTGTAGCTCTCTCTTCTTTAGCTTCACGTCTTTTAGGCGTTTGGCGTGATCGTGTTTTAGCTGGAACTTTTGGCGCTGGTCCGGAATTGGATATGTATTATGCCGCTTTTCGTATCCCGGATTTAATTTTTAATTTATTGGTTCTAGGAGCATTATCAGCTGGTTTTATTCCAGTTTTTACTAAGATTATTAAGGACATGAAGTGTAATGATAAATTTTGTTATACTGATTCTCCAAATAAAGAAGCTTGGGAACTAGCTAATAATGTTTTAAATGTTGTGGTTTTGGTGCTACTGGGTATTTCTTTATTTGGTATTACTTTAGCTCCTTTAGTTACTCATTTCATAGTGCCAGGATTTTCTGGTGAAGAGAAGAATATTACTATTATTCTAACCAGAATTATGTTTTTGTCTCCTATTTTTTTGGCAATTTCTGGAGTCTTGGGTGGAATTTTACAATCCTTCAAACGTTTTTTAATTTTTTCTTTAGCGCCTATAATGTATAACGTTGGTATTATTATTGGTGCTATTTTTTTTGTGCCTCACATGGGATTGTATGGTTTGGCCTGGGGCGTGGTCTTAGGTGCTTTTTTGCACGCTATTATTCAAATTCCAACTGTAAGGAGTTTGGGTTTTCGTTATAAGTTATTTATAAAATTTTGTGATCAAAATTTAAGGCAAATCATGAAGATGATGATACCGAGAACTTTGAGTTTAGCTATTTCACAAATTAATTTGGTGGTTATTACGATTATTGCTTCATCTTTACCTGGCGGTGCCTTGTCGGCTTTTAATTTTGCCAACAACCTTCAATCTTTCCCAGTAGGAATTTTTGGTATTTCTTTTGCCGTAGCCGCTTTTCCGGCTTTAGCCGAATATGCTTTTAATGAAAAAAAATTAATAGAAAATTTTTCGCGTACAGTTAGACAAATTCTTTTCTTTGTTATACCTTCTACGGCTTTATTAATAATATTAAGAGCGCAAATTATTCGTGTAGTTTTGGGTTCTGGCCAATTTGATTGGCAGGCAACAGTCTTAACTATGGACTCGTTAGGTTTTTTTGCTATTAGTCTTTTTGCGCAAGCCCTGATACCACTCTTAGTCAGAGTATTTTATGCTCGTCAAAATTCGCGTACCCCGTTTTTTATTGGTTTGATATCGGTTGTCGCTAATATTGTTCTTTCTATACCATTGTCTCATAAGTTTGGCGCCTCTGGTTTAGCTTTAGCTTTTTCCTTGGCCAATATTTTAAACTTTGTTTTATTGTGGTTAGTCTTGAGTTTGCGTTTAGGTGATTTAGATGAAAAGAAAATTATTATTTCGGTTTTAAAATTTGTAGGTGCTACTTTGGCCGGTGGCGGTGTAGCACAATTTATGAAATCTTTTATTTGGCCAGCAGTTGATATGAGCAAATTCTCTGGTGTTTTTTTACAAGGATTAATCGCTGGTTCTAGTGGTTTGTTAATTTATATTCTCATTTGCTATCTTCTAAAGAGTGAAGAATATTATGAATTTTTAAATTCTCTTAAAAAACGTTTGCCTTGGACTAAGGTTAAAACCGATGATCAGGGAGAGGCTAGAATATAAGCCT
>JALOQQ010000062.1 GCA_025453315.1 Planctomycetota bacterium | reverse complement strand
CCGCTCCCTGTCACCTGCCCTTTGAGAGCATGGGTATAAGGAAAAATGAAATCATGAGAAGCAGGTTTCCGAAGCCAAAGAGCCCGCCTGCGATGATTCCGATCCAGGCGTGAACCTTCCCCTTCGACGCGGGGTGCTCGGCGGCCAGTTTCAGGCCATGGAGACCCAGGAAGAATGCCGGTATGCCCAGGAAGGCGCCAATGCAGGGGATGAAGGCAAAGATGCCCAGGTAGTAAGCGATCAGGGCATACGGGTTTTTATAGGGGATGATAGTGCTTATGCTCTAGAATCTTCGTCCGATGGTCAAGAAATGTTTTTTAATTATTATGGAGATAATGGTTTTTATGTTTCTCATAATTATGGAGCTAATTGGGAGAAAAAAACCTCATCAAATATTACTCAATGGTATCTTTTTGATTCTTCTTCTACTGGTCAAAAAGTCATTGCTTCAGCTAATGATAATTCTGGAAATAATTATCTTTATTCATCGAGTGATTATGGTAATACTTGGACTAAAAATACAGCGGCCGGAGCTAGAAGTTGGTACGATGTTTCCTCATCGTCTGATGGCACTAAATTAGCCGCGGCTGTTTATGGTGGTTACATTTACATGTCTTCTGATTCTGGTACTACTTGGACTCAGAATAATGCCGCTGGTTCTAGAAATTGGTATGCAACCGATTCATCTAATGATGGCAATACCTTGGCTGCCATTGTTTATGGTGGTTATATTTATGTTACTAATAATAGTGGACAGAGTTGGACTGAAAAAACATCTTTAGGATCTAAAAATTGGTATGATATTGCTCTATCGGGTGATGGTAAATATATGATAGCAGCAGCAGATTATATTTATGTTTCTAGTGATTATGGAGTAACTTGGAATAGTATTTCTGCTTTAGGTAGTAAAGTTTGGTATCATGTCGACGTTTCAGAAGAGGGTTTAAAAATGGCCGCTGCTGTTTATGGTGGTTTTGTGTATTTCTCCCAAGATTCTGGTCTTACTTGGACTGATGGTAAATCAGCAAAATCTTGGGGAAGTGTGGATTTAAATAGTAATAGTATTTTTGCTCATAATCTTAATTTTCAAAATCTTTATTATTCTAATAATAACTGTGCTGTTGCTTATATTTCAAAACCAGACGGTTCTTGTTGTCAAAGAGAAAGTGATTACGTTTTTTGTAATAGATTTTCTTATTGTGGTCAGAATGTAAAATTATTAGCCATTGATAATTGTGATTCTGAGCGCTATGTTGATTGTTCAACTTGTCAACCTTAAAGTTGATTAATTGTAATTATCTTTTTATCGGAAGTATAATAAATAAGTATTATTAATAACAAAATTATGAATATCCCAACTAAAAAATTAAATAATGGTTTTGAAATTCCAGTATTGGGTTTTGGTACTTGGTTTATGGGTGGTAGTTTTGAAAAAGAAGTTAATTATGATGAAAGTCGTGATATTGAAGCTATTAAAAAAACCTTTAAATTAGGTGGCACTCGTTTTGATACGGCCGAAATGTATGCTCATGGTTATAGCGAAGAAATATTAGGAAGGGCCTTAAAAGAATATAATCGTTCTCAACTATTTATAACCTCTAAAGTAATGCCAATTAATCTGAATTATGATAATGTAATTTCTTCTTGTAAAAATAGTTTGGCTCGTTTGCAAATGGATTATTTAGATCTATATCTTATTCACATGCCTAATCCCGATATTTCTATTAATGAAACCATGAAAGCTTTTGATCATTTAAAAGAAGAGGGCTTAATTAAAAATATTGGAGTTTGTAATTTTAATGTCGAGAGACTGAAGGAAGCTCAAAGCCAAACAAAAAACAAAATCGTTTTAAATCAGGTTCACTATAATTTATTATTTAGAGAACCAGCTTTGAAAGGTGTAATTGATTACTGTCAAAATAATGATATTTTTATTGAAGCTTGGCGTCCTATCCAACAGGGAAGTTTGGCAAAAAAAGGTATAGACATTGTTGATCGTTTAGGTAAAAAATACAATAAAACGCCAGCACAAATAGCTATTAATTGGCTTATTTCCCAGAAGAATGTTATCACTTTAGTTAAGGCTAGTGACCCAAAGCATTTAGAGGAAAACTTCGGATCTATTGGCTGGAATATGTCAGAAGAAGATGTTAAATTATTAATTAAAGATTACCCTATTCAACTTGATAGAAGTAATGCGGTTCAGCTCAAATAATTTAAATAATAAATTTTATGTCAGAAAAATTAGGATTAAGTTATCAGCAAGCCCAGGAATTATTAAATAAATATATTACCGAGCCAATCACCAAATTACATCTCAGAGAGACTGAGGTTATTATGCGCGCTTTGGCTAAAAGATTTAATGAAGACGAAGAAGAATGGGGAATTATTGGTTTGCTTCATGATATTGATTGGGATTTAACCAAAAATAATTCTACCGAACATTGCATTCTAGCCCAATCATTACTTAAAGAAGCGGGAGCCTCAGATTTTCTAATCGAAAGTATTGTTTCCCATGGTTATAATAATGATTTAATTCCTAAGCTTTTTAATGAGCAGAGAAAAACTAGATTACAATATTGTTTAGTGGCTGCTGAAACTTTAACCGGAATAATAGTAGCCTCAGCTTTAGTACAACCTGATAAAAAATTAGCTAGCGTTTCTTTTTCATCGTTACAAAAGAAATTTAAAAATCTTGGTTTTGCTGCTAAATGCAATCGTGATTTAGTTCGTGAATGTGAAAAAGCTGAAATTCCTCTAGATGAATTTTTACAGATTGGTTTAAAATCTTTACAGGAAATAAGCGGGGAATTAGGATTGTAGATTTTTGGGAAGCAAAATAGTTACTATAGCTATTTGAAAATATCACTATCTATTTTTTTATGGGCAGAAGTGTGTATTTTGTTTTTTTAGTAAAACTTGGCTATCTAGCTAAAATCTATTATAATATAATCACTAATAATTATTTATTAAATTTAACTTTCCTTAGTAAAAGGAAAATAATTTTATGACTATCAAAGTTAATCAAGATGCTTGTGTCGGTTGTGGCTTATGCGCCAATATGTGTTCAGATGTTTTTAAAATAAACAATGACAACAAGTCTGAAGTTATCTCTCAAGATAATATGGCCTGTGCTAAGCAAGCCGCTGAGAGTTGTCCGGTTGCCGCTATTACTGTTGAATAATTAATTCTTCAGTTTATTATCTCCTTATGGAAATGAAACCGTTAGAAAATTTAGAGCGTAGCGCCAGTGATGCTGGAGTAAAAAAAATAGAGACAGAAAAAAAAGAATTATTAGAGGGTCAGTCTCAAGAACAAATCGAAAAATCTTCGGAGCAAAACGGAGAAATTTCGGCTACCGAAACGCAACAGCCAACAGAAAAAAAAGGTGAAGCGGCTACAATTAGCGCGCCTATTCCTCCGGCTTTATTAATTCAACAGCAACGTGAAGCTCAAATTGACCGTATTCTTTCTGAGGGCTTAGAAGATATCTATAACGAAATGAGTCCGGAAAAGAAAAAAGAATTCCGCGAAGAAGGAGAAAAGACTGTTAAAAAAATCAACGAACTATTAGGAGAAGCTAAAGTTAAAATTAAAAAAATTATTGATTTAATAAGGGGTTGGCTAGCTATCATTCCGGGAGTTAATCGTTTTTTTCTAGAACAAGAAGCTAAAATACGCGCCGATCGTCTTATTAATTTAAAAAAAGATTTCTAATTGCCAATAAAATTTATTTTATCGGCTTTATTCTATGAGTGAAAAACTCGGAGAATTAATGGCAGGACTTGCTTTCTTTATTGTTTTAGTGCCAATTCTTACTAAATTATATCGTGATAATCCGGATATAGATCTTAATCTTTGGCCGGCTTTTTTTATTCTTTTAGCTATTTATGCTCTAGTAATGGCTAAGCGTTTAATTAAGACAATGGCGGTCAATAATGCTCGAGCAGATTTTTCTGTTCTCTTAGTTCGTCTTCCTAAAGATAAACCAAAAGATCAGGAAAAAACTTATGGTGTTCAGCAATTACGCGAAGAAATAGCGCGTGGCGAAACTTTATTCGCCAGCATTGGCGGTTTGAGAGCGGATCGTTCTTTAAATTCTTGGCTATTTGGTAGGAGTGATCATTTTTCTTTTGAAATTGTGGCTACTAATCAAAAAATTGCTTTTTATATTGTCACGCCCAAAGATAAGACTCGTTATATTGAACAACAAATTCATGCTCATTATTCTGATGCGGCTGTCGAAGAGGTTGATGATTATAATGCTTTTGATCCTAGATCGGAAGTGGTCGCTGGTTTTTTGAAAACTAAAAAAGAATTTATTTTTCCGCTTCGCACCTATAATAAAATGGAGGTTGATCCCCTAAACGCTATTATTAACATCATGTCTAAATTGGATAAGGGCGAAAGTTTGGTTATACAATACGTAATACGCAGTTCTCATCCTAAATGGCATGAACGTATAAAAAGGGTAGTACGCAAAGCTCATAAAACCAATTCTATGCGTTTGGCGATACGACCGGAAAATATTTTCAATGGTTTAAGGGATTTATTTGGCAACATGAAAAAGAAAGAGCCAACCGCTCCAGAGAATCAGAAGCGTCTAACATCAGCTGAAGAAGAAATGTTAAAAGCGATGGAAGAAAAGAATTCTAAGTCTGGTTTGGATGTTAATTTGCGTATCATTTCAGTAGCCAAAACCAAAGAAAAAGCGCTCATGTATTTAAATAATGTTTCCGATACTTATAGTACTTTTAATAATTATGAATACGGCAATACTTTTATTAAAATAAGTCGTAAAAATCAGAACATGATTGTAAGGGATTTTATTTACCGCCATTTTAAAGAAAAAACAATGTTTTTGTTAAATTCGGAAGAGATGACCGGTTTATTCCATTTGCCTTTAAAAGACGCAGAAACACCTAATATTTTATGGTTAACAGCTAAGAATGCTCCTGCACCATCAGAACTTCCAACAGAAGGTCTTATTTTGGGTTATAACGTTTATCGTGGCGTAAAGCGCGAAGTGAAGATTAAAAAAGCAGACCGCCGTCGTCATACTTATATAATTGGTAAATCCGGTGTTGGTAAATCAGTCTTATTAACCAATATGGCTGTTCAAGATGTTTTAAATGGTGATGGTGTTTGTGTTTTAGATCCGCATGGTGATTTAATTGAAGATATTTTATGTCGTATTCCTCCGGAACGAGCTGAGGATGTAATTATTTTTTCTCCCTCAGATACGGAGCGGCCATTGGCTTTAAACTTATTAGAATATGATCAGAATTATCCCGAACAAAAAGGTTTTGTTATTAATGAAATGATCGGCATTTTTGATAAGTTATATGACTTGAAAGCTACTGGTGGCCCGATGTTTGAACAGTATATGCGTAACGCCATGTTACTTATTATGGATGATCCAGACAGTGGTTCTACGCTTATGGAAATTCCTAAAGTTTTAGCTGATGAAAATTTTAGACAAATGAAATTAAGAAAATGTAAGAATCAGACCGTCGTCGATTTTTGGCGCGATGAAGCTGAGAAAGCGGGCGGGGAAGCAGCTTTAGCTAATATCGTTCCTTATATTACTTCCAAGTTAACACCTTTTATCGCTAATGATATGATGCGTCCGATTATCGGACAACAAAAAAGTTCTTTTAGTTTACGCGATGTTATGGATAAACAAAAGATCCTTTTAGTAGAATTACCCAAAGGTTTAATTGGTGAAACTAATGCTTATTTATTGGGTATGATTTTGGTGGGTAAAATTTTAATGGCCGCTCTTTCTCGCGCCGACATGAAGGATAAGGCCGCTCGTAAAGATTTTTATTTATATATTGATGAGTTTCAGAATTTTACTACTAATTCTATTTGCCAAATTCTTTCTGAAGCTAGAAAATATGCTTTAAATTTGGTTATTGCCCATCAGTATATTGGTCAGTTAAGTAAGGGGCAGGATACACAAATTAAAGATGCTGTTTTTGGTAACGTCGGTACAATGGTTAGTTTTAAGATTGGCTCCGAGGATGCGCAATTTTTAGTTAAAGAATTTGCTCCGGTATTTAATGAATTTGATTTAGTTAATGTTGGCGCCGGTACAGCCTATCTTAAATTATTGATTGATAATTCCGCTACCCGTCCTTTTTCCATGCAGACCCCTTGGCCAGTTATGGGTATGGCCAGAGATGGTGTAGTAGAAAAATATCGCGCTTTAAGACTGATTTACCCCGACAAAGAA
>JALOQQ010000061.1 GCA_025453315.1 Planctomycetota bacterium | reverse complement strand
CCAAGTAAGTATAAATATTTTTCCTTAACCCATGATCCTGATGAGAAACATTTATCAAGTTTTTATAACAAATTTGGCTTTAATGAATGTGGTTTTACTGAAGCCGGAAACGTTAAGATGATAAGGGAACTGTAATAATTTATTGCTTTATTTTCCATTATTACATCTCCGCCAAGCTTATTTAAGAAGTCTTTTGACAGAGAGTTTATTGCCTTAAAATGGCATGCTATAATAGTTGTATTAATAATTTAAATACCTTAGAATTAATTAATTTTAATAACTTATAACCATGTGAAAAATTCAATTCTAGCTCGTTGGGGTATAACTCATGCTCTTGGTGTCCTTGCTTATATTTTTTTACTTGTAATTTTTTTTAATCAGGCTAATGATTGGTTTGGCAAAACTGATCAAAAAATTATTACTCCTGTAGCCGCTTTAATGCTTTTTGTCTTTTCAGCACTGGTAACTGGGGGATTGGTTTTGGGAAAACCATTTATGCTTTATCTTGACGGTCGTAAAAAAGAAGGAGTAAAATTATTGTTTTTTACTGGTATTAGTATGTTTGTTTTAATGTCCCTAGTATTTATAGTCTTACTTATAATGAAGTAGAAAAAAACGTAGTGTTAATACATAAATTATAAAACAAGATATTAGATTACATAGCTTTATGTGCTCAAAATATGAAGAATGAAAATTTGGAATAAAGATCACATTAACTATGTTGCCAATATTAGTATATTATATTAATATTATATAAATAAATTATTATTTAAGATCAATTAAATAATAATAAATTTAATAAAGAATTATAAATAAATTTGTTTTAATATTAAAGTTTAAAAAATATGGAATCATCGGAAGTAAGAAAAAAATTTGTTGATTTTTACGTTTCAAAGAATCATAAAGAAATATCAGCCGCCCCTTTATTGGCGGAAAATGACCCTACTTTATTATTTGTTAATTCGGGTATGTTTCCCTTGGTTCCTTATTTTTTTGGTGAAAAGCATCCTTCTGGTGATAAATTAGTTAATTATCAGAGATCTTTTCGAACGGATGATATAGAAGAGGTGGGTGATGCTAGGCACACTACTTTTTTTGAAATGCTTGGTAATTGGTCTTTAGGTGATTATTTTAAAAAAGAACAATTAAATTATTGGTATGAATTTTTGATAGAAGTTTTAGGTTTAGACCCGAAACGAATTTATCAAAGCGTCTTTGCTGGTGATGAAAAAGCAAAAAAAGATGACGAATCAATAAATACTTTAAAGGAGATATTTAAAAAATATAATATTGTTGCGGAACTTGGTCCAGAAACTAGAGGTGATGGCAATAAAGGACCACAGGTCGAAATAAATTTTACTAAATATAGAATTTTCCCATATTTAGATAAAAATTGGTGGAAACGCGGCGATGCTATTGGTGAATTAGGTGGTCCAGATTCAGAAACATTTTATGATACTGGTCGCACACACAATCCTAAATACGGAGAGTATTGCCATGTTAATTGTGATTGTGGACGTTTTATTGAAATTGGCAATTCAGTATTCATGCAATATAAAAAGACTGCTCAAGGTTGGGAAGAGTTGTCCCAGAAGAATGTAGATTTTGGCGGAGGATTAGAGAGAATGACCATGGCCGCTAATGGTTTGTTTAATGTTTTTAAAACGGATTTATTTAGTGGTTATATAGATTATTTAGAAAAAAGAAGTGCTAAAAAATATGAAGATTTTTCTTCAAATTTTGAAGTTGTTTCAGATCACATAAGAGCTTCAGTTTTTTTAATCTCTGATGGCGGAATTCCATCTAATAAAGATCAGGGTTATTTTGTTAGAAGATTAATTCGTAGAGCACTAGTTCATTTAAGAAAACTTGATATAGAATTTAGCGCTTTCTCGGAGTTAGCAAAACTAGTAATAGAAAAAATGTCACCAGTTTATCCTAATTTGCGAAAAAATGAAGAATTTATTATTAAAAATATTTCCGAAGAGGTTAATAAGTTTTCTAACACTCTTGAAAAGGGTGTAAAATATTTTGAGAAGCTTGTTCCGGTTAATAATATAATAACTGGAGAGGATGTTTTTAACTTATTTACAACCTATGGCTTTCCTTTAGAAATTACCGAAGAAATGGCTAAAGAGCGTAATTATCAGATTGATAAAGAAGGGTTTCTCAAAAGAATTAATGAGCATAAATTATTATCAAAACAAGGCTCAGAACAAAAATTTAAAAGTGGTTTAGCTGACACCTCGGAGACAACTATTAAATTACATACCGCTACTCATTTATTACATGAGGCTTTAAGACGTGTCTTAGGATCGGATGTTAAACAAAAGGGAAGTAATATAACTCCTGAACGTTTGCGTTTTGATTTCTTTTGTCCTAGAAAAATGACTCCAGAAGAAATTACACAAGTGGAAGAATTAGTTAACGAACAAATACAAAAGAACATTCCGATTTATTGTGAAGAAACCACCCCAGAAAAAGCGAAAAATTTGGGAGCTATTGGATTGTTTGATAATAAATATGGAGAAAGAGTTAAGGTATATTCAATTGGTAATTTTTTAGAGTCAAAAGATGGTATCTTTTCTAAAGAAATATGTAGTGGGCCTCATGTTGATAATACTGGTGTTTTAGGACATTTTAAGATTATTAAAGAAGAGGCTTCTTCGGCGGGTATTAGAAGAATAAAGGCAATTATAGAATAATAAAATAAAGAATAATAAAAGGAGTTAGACTTAATAAATTTATTTTAAAATATGTCACACGAAATTGAGTCTGAGTTTGTTGCTGATTGGGAAGATGAAAATAGTCAGTGTTGTAATTGTACTAGTTTTGCCGTTGAAGACGGCAATTGTTTTTGCACTGAAAGTCAGACTGAAGTACCACCTTGCGGTCATTGTAATTTTTTTCAATCAATTGATTAATTTAAAAATCAAAAAAATAACTGTTTATTATGAAGAAGATTTATATCGGTGGTAGTATGTATTTTGCCAAAGAAATGATTGAAACCCAAGAATATTTCAAAAAAAGAAATTATCAAGTTTTTATTCCTGTTGACGCCCAAGAATGTTTAAATAATCCGTCTTTAAGTATGAACGATGAGCATTGTGATAAATTTGATGTCATGAGAGATTCTATGGAAAAATTAGCTCAAAGCGATGTTTTTTTAGTTCTAAATTATTCTAAGAATGGCGAAGATGGTTATATTGGTGGTTCGGTTTTAATTGAATTGGGCCTAGCTTATTTTTTAAAGAAAAAAACCTATCTACTTTTTCCGCCACCAATTAAGGAAAGGGTTAGATATACTCAAGAGATTTTACACATGAAGCCAATAATTTTAAACGGAGATTTAGAAAAAATAACTTATTAATGTTTGTGAATTTAGTATGTTTTTAAGTTTACTATAATAAAATAAAGAAAATGGCAAAACAAAATTTTTTTGATTTAAGTGGTTATCAACTTTTACCTGAAGCCAATCGAGCCTCTTATTTTTATATTTCTAATGTTGTTAGTAATTATTGTTGGCAAAAACATAATTTTTTACCAATTAATACCTCGACTATTCTGCAACATAAGGAGGGAAAATTTTCTGCTTTTTTTGCAATTAAAGATAAAAAACATTTTCAGAAATTTTTACAACGTTTTATTAAAAATCCTAAATTGTTAGATAGGGTAGAAAAATTTATTACTCTTAATCGTGAACGTGGAATTAAAAAAATAACTAAGAAGCCACTCGCTTTATTAACTAATAAAGAATTAGGTAATTTATTGGCTTTTTATTATTTGCAAAATCAAGAATTACATAAAGCGGCTATGACCCTGCGTTTAATTGATCGAGCAATTATAGATTGTTTTCGCGATTCTTTTCCTTTAGAAAAAGCAGACTATTATATTAGCAATTTACTTATTGCTAAACGCCAAACCTTTACTACTCAAGAAAATTTAGCTTTGTTAAAACTAGCTAGTGAGATAGATGAAAAAAAACTAAAAATTAATTCGGTAATTTGCCAACAAAAATTACAGAAAATTTACAATAATTTTTTTTGGTTGACTCTTGGTTATTTTAATGAACCCCTATCAACTCTTAAAGATTATAATAATAAGCTCATAAACTTACTTAAAAATAAACCTCAAAATAAGCTTTCAGAATTAAAAAATAAGATTAGTCGAGAAAAGAGGGAAAAACAAAAATTATTTAAAATTTTATCTCCTAAATTTAAAAAAATTGTCACTATTGGTGCTGAGGCTACCTATCTTAAAGATTATTTTAAATTTTCAGCTAATAAACTGCAATATTATGGCGAAGCAGTTTTTCAAGAAATATCTAAGAGAATGAAAATTACTGTCCCAGATTTAAAAAATCTTTCTCACGAAGATGCTATTAACTTAATTTCTAAAGGAATTAAATATAATTATAAACGTGCTCAAGAATATTTAAGACATACAATTTTTATTAGTTTGACTGGCAAAGTTAAAGAGCGGTATGAGGGCGTATTAGCTGATAAATATGAAAAACTATTTTTAATAACTAATAAGAATACGAGCGGAGAATTTAAGGGGCGTTCAGCTTGTCGTGGTTTGGTTAGGGGTTTTGCCAGAATAATACACTCACCTAAAGATTTTTCTAAGATTAAAAAAGGTGACATTATTATCGTTATGAATACCGGACCGGATTTTGTGCCAATATTGAATCGCGTTGGCGCCATTGTTTCGGAGGAGGGCGGAATTACTGCTCATGTTTCAGTTATTAGTAGGGAACTAAATATTCCTTGTGTGGTTGGTATTCCTAAAATTACCAAAGAACTAAAAGACGACGACAGTTTAGAAGTTGATGCTAATAAGGGAATAGTAAAAATTTTAAAAAAGCTATAAACATAAAAAAGGTGTTTTCACTAAAAATAAGGAATTATAAGTGTTGAAAGTTAATAAAGACATGTCTAAGCCCACTAAATTAGAATTAGATGAAATTAGACTAGCTGGTTTTAGACCAGAAGTGGTGGCTTGTTTTTTATGTGACAAAAAAATCCTTTTTCTTTATAATAAAGACTATGATTTATGGCAATTGCCACAAGGAGGAATAGATAATGGCGAGACTACTGATAGTGCTTTTATTAGAGAAATGACTGAGGAGTTAGGAAAAACATTTTTGTCACAATGTTATACTGATTTAACATTTATTGGTGAAGATAAAATATTATTACCACCATCAGCTCAGTTTTCTCGCGAATTAGAAACGGATGATGGTCAAATAATAATGATGTCTGGTAAAAAGTATTTTTTTCTCTCTTCTCAATCACAAAGTTTAGAAATAAATATTGAAGAAACCGAATTTGCTGATTATAAGTGGTTAGATTACTCCGAAGCTTTTCAATTAATGTCTCAAAATACACAGAAGGGAAAAGCGCGCATCATAATTAAGGTTTTAAAGTTACTACGAAGTTTGGATTTATTAAAATAAGAAACTTGGATTTATTAAAATAGTATGTTACAAATTAGCACTAAAAATTTATAATTTAAACATTTTATTAATATGAAAAAAGAAAAAATATTTATTATTATTGCTTTGGCGGTAGTTCTAGTAATTATTGTTTTAGCGGCTTTGTTTTCTGGAAAGAATAATAAACAAAATCCTGAAATTAATAATCAAACTTCCGTTAATAATTTAGAAACAATTATTAAAAAAGAGAAAAAGATTAAAATTTCAGCTGAAACTATTTCTGAATATTGCAGATTTTATCAGAAGGATATAAAACAAATCAAAGATGCTATAAAATTTTATCCTGAGGAAATGCAAAAGGAAATGAATGATTTTCAGAAGATGATGAAGGAATTAAAATGAAAAAGATAGCCAAAACTAAAGGTGTTTTATTAGCCTATAATAAAGGAGGAATAAAAGCAGTACATGACTATCTTTTTAATCCGGAATTAGAATTCAAAAAAGAAACATGGGCATTTAAAGCAAAGAATCTTTTAGAACATAATTGCTGGAGAAGTTTAGAAGCAGAAATTAATTTAATATTATATAAAAACGATTTCAATGGTAAAGAAACAGAAGAACTCGGAGGAGAAAATTCTTAATTATACTCTAAGGACCTTAGAAATAAATGAGATCTGTCCTAACTTTGTAGATGGTGTAGTTATCTCTATAGAGGAAGGAACAAAAAGATTAGATCTCCCTTCTTCTATGTCTTCAGATTTTTTTAGAAAATGGATGGGAGGAAAGGGCGGAGTTTTTTCCAAGGACATTTCTAATTTTTTGAAAAAAAGACCAGTTGCTACTTATATTCTGATGGAAGGGGAAGGAGA
>JALOQQ010000060.1 GCA_025453315.1 Planctomycetota bacterium | reverse complement strand
GACCCCCAGAGTGGCCAGGTAAAGACCTATATCAATACTATCCCATCTGCTCCTATACCTGCTGATGGAGATTGCACTTCCCAAAATAACTCTTATACCTACTCTTCAGAGAATTCTTCTACCTACACTCTCTCTTACTGTCTAGGCGGTAAATCTCAAGAGATACCCAAAGGAATAAATCTCGCTACTCCGGCTCAATTATATGGAGCGGGAAGTGGAGAGCAGACGCAAGGTGGCGGCGCATGTATTCCAAATTGTACTAACAAAATTTGTGGTAATAATGGTTGCGGAGGAAATTGCGGATATTGTTTAAGTAATCAGGTTTGTGAAAATAATCAATGTAGTAATGTTAGTATAAACGTTGCTAGTGCCGGACGGATAAATAGAGGGCCAAGTTTTGATAGCTCTAAAATAGGTGCTATTTCGGGCAATTATGCTTATTTTACTTCAACCTATGTTAGCTCTATTGATATTATTGATATTTCAAATAAAAATAATCCAATATATGTAAATACCTTTGTTGATGGGCAAGATGGGGTAGATTTGGAAAATCCTCACGATATTGTTATTTCAGGTAACTTTGCTTATGTTGCTAGAGGATGGTCAACTGGAGGAGTGGAGATTCTAGACATTAGTAATCCAACGCAACCTAGTTTTGTTAATAGATTGGTAATGGCAGCATACTCCTTAGAAGTATTGGGAAATTATTTATATATAGGAGGGCGTAGTAGTTTTTCTGTTTATGATATATCAAATCCTTCAAACCCAGTCTACGTTGATAGTATTAATAATTCTTCAATATTTGATACTATCCTTGATTTCAAAATTTCTGGAGATTACGCTTATTTAACTTCTAATATTAATAATTCTTTAAGAATTATTAATGTTGCCGATCCAGAAAATATTTCTTATGAAGGCGGCTTGGTTGATGGAGTGGGTGGAGCTAAACTTTCTTTGCCATATGGAATAGATATTCAAGGAAATTATGCTTTTATAGCCTCTTATCGTTCCTATGCTTTAGAAATAGTAGACATTACTGATAAAACTAATCCCGTACATGTTTCAAGTATTAGTTCTCCTAGTGGTACTTGGGCACCACGGACAGTGGTTGTAAAAAACAATACATGTTTTTTATCTAATTCCTGGGGTTTAGAACCTCTTGAAATTATAGATATTAGTGATAAATTAAATCCTGCTTACCTTGGTTCAGCAGGTGGTTCATCTATTAGTAATAATGGCTCAGAAAGAATGTTGTTAGACGGTAATTATTTGTACATGTCGACTGGATCTGAAAACATGTTTATTTTTGATGTTTCCAATGAAGTAAATCCTTTGGTTTTAGGAAACCTTTATATTAATAGTGAAAATAATCATTGGAGTAATGGTAAATTATGGAGTGAGATAGATGGTAACTTTATGCATTCTTTGTCTAATAATGGTATTTTTAGAACTTTTGATTTAAGTAACCCAGTTTCTCCGCAAAATATTTTCTCTGGAAGATTGAAAGATGATAATGGAAATGATTTAGACATGACGATGTTTTCTAGTGCTAGCGTTTCTAATAATTATTTATATATGTCATCTGATTGGAATGAAGATTTACAAAGTGGAGTAGTTTACATTATAGATTTATCTGTAGCAGCTAATCCTAATTATATTGGATCATTTAGTATACCTGATTATAGTTCGGCCTATATATGGTCTTCCAATAATTATGTTGTTGTTACTCTTTATGATAGTAATAGTATTGTTATTGCTAATGTTTCTAATAAAAACAATCCAATAGTAAAAATAATAAATAATAATGATTATGGAATAACTATAACTAACCCTAGAGTTTCTCAAATCGAAGGTAATTATTTATATGTTTTAAATGTTTCCGAAGATGAATCTTATAGGTCTATAGAAATAATAGATATTTCTGATATCAATAGCCCAGAATTAGTAAATTCTATTATACCGGGAGAAAACGGTTTTGATTTAACTGGTATGAATTATTTCTATTTATTTAATAATTATCTTTATATTAATTCCTATGATTATAATAATGGATCTATTAAATTAAGTATTGTTAATGTTTCTGATCCCTATAATTTAAACCAGGAATCAGAAATAGTAGATGGTGTTGATGGTATAAATATATACGGAATTATTTCTATGCATGTCTTTGGAAATTATTTATTAGCATCTTGTAATAATAATGGCAATGACGGTTATATTGAAATTATTAATATTGCCGACAAGGCTAATCCAATTCATTTCTCAACTATCGGCAGTGGTTTTGATGGAGCAAACTTTAAGCAACCAATTAGTTTGTTGTCCGGAAATGGATATTTGTATTTATTTAATTATTCTAATAGACCTATTGAAATATTAAAATTATTCTAAAAAATATGAAACAACTCGCTACAATTTCTATTTTAGTTGAGGATCGTCAAGCCAATTCTATGGCTTTACATGAGACATTATCTGACCACGGTCATATTATAATGGCTCGTTTAGGAGTTAATATTGAACCAACTTGTTTTGATAAATGTACGGGTATGATAATTTTAGCCATCAAAGCTACTCATGATGAAATGGCTGATTTTATGAAGACTTTGGCATTACCCGGTTTAACTGTCAAGATGACTTTATTTGCCGACCCGGTATAATTAAATTGTTTTTGACCCGTTTGCTTAGTAAAGATTATTACGTCTTTTATAGTAATTAGAGTTTAAAAAATATTTTAAAATTAATCTTCAGAGAACATGAAAAAGATTTTTGTTTTATTTTTATTTTTAATATTTTTAATAGTTGGTTGTTCGGCGACGTCAGAATCAATGGTAAATAATTCTAATAATTCCCGATCAAAGCAATCAACAACGTCTTTGCCCCAGAAATTTAATAATATAAATACTAAACTTAAAGATTTAAAAGAGCAAAATAATATTAGGGTTAAAGAGGGGAATGAGATTATAAATGAGGGTTTGGTTGACTAGAGTGATGATAATAATACCAATTAGCATTAGTATAAATAGTATAGTTTTAAAATATAATAAATAAAAAAAGCCGATGCAATATCGGCTTTTTGTTTTCTGGTATTATTAATTTAAATAAATTTGTTTATTGTTTTCTTTTCTTGTTAAATTAGAAATTAGTAAAATTAAAAAATAAATAAGTAAGCCAGAGCACAAAGCAATTGTTACTGGCCACCAGGAATTATTATCAATTTTAAGTAACATAATGTAACAGGAAATTATAGAGTATTCTACATACTTCATGGTTCTAATTGTAAAAAATGCTATAAAAATCATTAACAACCCTAAAGCTAGAGACAAAATCCAATTATTAGAATCCAAAAAAACGGAAAGAACTATTAGCACAAAACATATAGAACTGATCATTATGTTTCTTGTCAGATGACGATGGGTATCGTTTTTTAGTTTTCTAATTAAAGCCAGCGAAATTGACAAGATAATAGTAGCGCCAAACAGTAAAATAATTTCCCAAGCTATCATGTCTTTTGGAGTCTCATCAATTATTTGATCAATTTTTGACCCATTAAAAATGCCAAAATAATTTCTGGTAATAGAGGCTTTTTTAATGAAACCAGAATTGGGGTAATAATTATTTTCTTTTTCTTTTTTATACAACACCAAAACTTCTTGATAAATTTTGCTCCACAAAATTTGAGGAATGTTAGGGTTGATTTTTATAGTATCAATTGTCTCTACGGTTTTTTTAATTGACGAATTGATATGGATAACTTTATAGTTAGAACCTTTTAATTTGATAAAAATTAAAGAATCTTGTTGTTTAACTTCATTGCTTAGCAAATTGTTAAGGTACAATACAAGAAGCGGAATAAAAAGAATTTTTTTCATGATTACGGTGGTTTTAATTTATACTGATTTTTCTTTATTTTTCGGAAGTTTTACTACTCATTGAATCATTATAGTTTTGTTTTGTCAATATTCTCTAAGCTAGCTAAATATAATATACTTAAATTATTAATAAATAGAAAATAAACTACACTTTACATGATAATTCCAGAAAATGTTATTAAAACCATAAAAGAATTGAAAAAACAGGGATATGAGGGTTATATCGTTGGTGGTTGTTTGCGTGATTTTTTAATGAATAAAGAGCCCAATGACTGGGATATTACAACCAATGCTCGACCTGAGCAAGTATTAGAAGTTTTTTCTAATGGTAAATATGAGAACGATTTTGGTACCGTGCTTTTACCTTTTCCCAATAAAGACTGTTTAGAAATAACTACCTATCGTTCAGAAAGTGCTTATTCTGATTTTCGTCATCCAGATAGAGTAATATTTGAAACTAATGTTGAGAAGGATTTAGAGCGACGTGATTTTACTATTAATGCTTTAGCCGCTACTTTAAACGATCAGGGAGAATTAGGAGATATTATTGATCTTTTCGGTGGCCAAAAAGACATTAAGAAAAAAATAATTCGTACCGTTGGTGAGCCTAGTGATCGTTTTAAAGAAGATGCTTTGCGTATGATGAGAGCGATTCGTTTATCTTGCCAATTGGCTTTTGAGATTGAGGAAAAAACCGAAAGGGCTATTACTAAATTGGCTGGCAGTATTAAATTTATTTCCAAGGAACGTATTAAGGATGAGTTAATAAAAATTCTTAAATCACCTTTTCCTTATGAGGGAATAATGTTGCTTCATAATACTAAATTATTACAGTATATATTTCCGGAATTGGAAGAGGGTTTTGAGGTCGCTCAGAATCATCACCATATTCATACAGTATTTAAACATTCTGTCTTATCACTTAAATATTGCCCTAGTTCGGATTGGCGGGTTCGTTTAGCGGCTTTATTTCATGATATTGGTAAACCAAAGACTAAAAAGTTTATTAATGGTCAGGCTACTTTTTATAATCACGAATACGTTGGTGCTAAAATGACTGAGCGTATTATGAAAAGATTGAAATTCTCTAATGAAGACACTATTAAAGTAGTTAATTTGGTTCGCAATCATATGTTTTATTATAATGTCGGTGAAGTAACAGCTAGTTCGGTTAGACGTTTAATAGTTAAAACTGGGGAAGAAAATTTAGAAGATTTAATTGCTATACGCATTGCTGATCGTTTGGGATCTGGTAATTTAAAAGCCAAACCATACAAGTTAAGACATTTGGAATATATGTTAGAGAAAGTGCGCCACGATCCCATTTCCGTAAAGATGTTAAAAATTAATGGTTCTGATATAATGGAATTATTAAAAATTTCCCCTAGTCCCAAAATTGGCGCTATTTTGGAAGTGCTTTTAGCTGAAGTTATTGATGACTCAGAACTTAATACAAAAGAATATTTAGAAAAGCGCAGTCGAGAATTAAATGAATTGGACTTAAGTCAAATCAGACAAAAAGCCCAAGAACTCATTACTGAAAAGAGAATAGAAGAAGATAGGGAAATGAAGAGGGATTTTGGGGTTTAGCTAAGTAATCTAGTTAATTTAAAATGTATTAAAATTTATTACAATTTTATGAAAAAAAATTTTTTATTTTTAAGTATCACACTTATTTTTGTCTTGTCACTTAGTGCTTGTACTAATGAAAATAGTGCTAGTTATAATGATAATCAAGGAGAAAAAAGTGTTGAATCAATTAATATGAATAATAATCAAAACAGTAATCAGGGCATTAGCTCTAAAGATGAAGTTAGTACTATTTCTGGCAGAACCTTACCTAAGCAAAAAGATTTAGCTCAGGAATATGGTCAGGCTTTAATTAAGACTAATCAGGGTAATATTAAAATTAAGTTTTATGGTGAAGATTCTCCAATGACAGTTAATAATTTTTTTAATTTAGCTCAAGAAGGTTTTTATAATGGCACTAAGTTTCATCGCGTAATTAAGGACTTTATGATTCAGGGTGGTGATCCTAATAGTAAAGACGATGATTGGTCTAATGATGGTATGGGTGGTCCAGGTTATAAATTTGGTGATGAATTTAATAAGCACACACTTGTTCGTGGAAGCTTGGCTATGGCTAATTCCGGACCAAATACTAATGGTTCTCAATTTTTTATTGTTACAGCAGAGAGCACTCCTTGGCTCGATGGTAAACATGTAAATTTGGGTGAAGTCATTGAAGGTATGGATGTGGTTGATAAAATTGAGAATATGGACACTAACGAAAACGATCATCCTCTTAAGGATGCCACTATTAACAGTATTGAATTGATTAAATAGTTTTTGGTTAATGTAATTGCTGTTGAAATAATGGCGGGGTTTATGGTCGGTTAACTTACTGCTGCAGCAGTTTTTAAATTTTTTGCCCGAGCCGCAGG
>JALOQQ010000008.1 GCA_025453315.1 Planctomycetota bacterium | reverse complement strand
TAGATGCTGGACTATTTAATAAAGCGCCGCCTTGACCATTGGAAATTGAACTAGCGTGAGTTGGTGATAAGGGGTCAGAAATATCTATTATTTCTAGAGTATCATCATCGTAACTGGCAACATAAGCATAATTACCAGAAATAGCAACGGAGATTGGATAATTTAATGATGCACCACCTTGACCATTAGAAATTGAACTAGCGTGAGTTGGTGATAAGGGGTTAGAAATATCTATTATTTCTAAAGCATTACTATTGGTACTAACTACATAAGCATAATTACCGGAAATAGCAACGGAGCGTGGAGCAGACAATAAAGCACCGTCCTGACCATCAGAAATAGAACTAGCGTGAGCAAGATTTAAAGTTCCTGCCTCACATTGATTGTTAGAATTATTACAAATAGTACCAGTAGCACAAAAATAACTACTTGTCATCTGTCTAGTATTACCACAATTACTGGTTTGAGTAATATTAGAACCGCAAAGAGTAGAAATATCAGGAGTCCAAGAGGTGTCGGTACAAGAACCTCCACCACTTACCGCCCCATACAATTGTGCTGGAGTAGCGAGATTTAATCCCTTAGGTATTTCTTGAGATTTACCGCCTAGACAGTAGGAGAGAGTATAAGTAGAAGAGTTTTCTGAGCCATAAGTATAAGCATTATTAGAAGAGGTACAATCACCATCGGCTGGAATAGGAGAAGATGGGATTTGATTAATATAGGTCTTCACCTGACCACTTTGAGAATCAGTATAGGAAAGAGCGGATCCGGAGATAAAAGAGGTGGCTGGAGGATAACCATTGGCATCATTATAATAGAGCTCGAGAGCAGTCTTGAGTTGTTTAATATCGGCGATACGTTTAGAGTCACGAGCTTTCTCTCTAGCTGATTGGAGAGCTAGAACTGAGAGAGTGGCAATGATAGCGATAATTGCTATGACCACGAGTAGTTCGATGAGGGTGAAAGCAGAAGAACTTCTTCCCTGTTTTTTAAATAAAAACATAAACATTTATTTAATTTATAAATTTATATTTCAAATTAAACAATAACTACAAAACTATATTTAATAATTTTAGTGATAATTATTTAATTAACTAATTTAACCTTACTCAAAAGAAGATGGCGTTTAATAATTGACTCTAAACCGTTTTCACCCTTACCTTCACTATTTTTAGTATCTTCCCAAGACTTAGCGCCAACTACAATTTCTCCATTAATAAAAGTGGTTGGGGCACCATAGACATCACCTTGCTTAGATTCAGCCAACTCATCATTCAATTTTTTAAAATATTTTCTATTATCAAAACAAGCGGAAAAATTTTCTACATTTAGACCAAGACTTTGAGCGGTTTGTAAAAAAGTATCGGGATTAAGCTGTTCCTTTTTTACTTGATTATAAATTTCTTTTCTCATTTCAAAAAATCTACTCTGTTCATTAGCACATTCTCCAGCTAAAGCGGCGGAAAAAGATAAATTTTCTGATTTAACAGGATAGCTACGAAAAGCAATGGCTATTTTATCACCAAATTCATTTCTAACTTTATCTAAATTAACAGCATAATCTGCTGAAAAAATACTAGACAAATCTTCATAAACAACAATCTTGACCGGAGCATCAACTTTTCCCAACAAACGGTCATTACTTCTAAAAGAACTTAATTGATAGTTTCTAATATCTTGATTTTTAACTTCTACTTTTCTTCCTTGAAAAGCTTTTTTAGCTTGTTGTAAAGAAAAAAAAGTAACTAAAACTAACACTATTAAAACACTAAGGATAACAGCATATTTAACTTTAAAACCTTTATTAAACATATTTTTAAAATTAAAAACTAAGCTGGGGTTTTTGTAAGTGCCAGTTAGTTATTTTTTGATAATTATAAGCTAAATTTAATAAGACGGCTTCATTAAACTTGGAGCCGATTAATTGTACACCGACTGGTAAGCCATTTTTAAAACCAGCTGGAATAGAAAATCCCGGAAGACCGGCCAAAGAAACACCACTAAGAAAAATATCTTCTAAATACATTTGTAATGGATCATCAACTTTTTCGCCAATTTTAAAAGCGACATGGGGAGAGGTTGGAGTTATTATAATATCAACATTTTTAAAAGCCTCTATAAATTCTTCTTTTATTTTCGCTCTAACCTTCTGTGCCTTAATATAATAAGCATCATAATAACCAGCACTCAAAGCATAAGTACCAAGCATAATACGACGCTTAGCTTCTGGACCAAAACCTAAACCACGACTTTTTTGATAAAATTCTTTAATATTTTTTATTTCTTCATGATTAGCTGACAAACCAAAACCCACACCATCAAAACGAGCTAAATTAGAACTTACTTCTGAAGGAGTAATAATATAGTAAGCAGGTACGGCATACTTAGTATTAGGTAAGCTAATTTCAATAATTTCTGCGCCCAAATTCTTTAATTGTTCGGTTGCTTCTTCAACTATTTTTTTAACCTCTCCATCTAATTCATCAATAAAATATTCTTTGGGCAAACCAATTTTTATTCCCTTTAAACTATCTTGAAAATCATATTTTAGTTTTGTTTCTGAAGTAGTTAGATCTTTTTCATCCTTTCCGGAAATAGTTTGTAAAACTAAGGCCGTATCTTCGGCCGTCTTAGCAAAGACACCGACCGTATCAGTTGAAGAGGTCATAGACATTAAGCCAAAACGAGAAACCAAGCCATAAGTCGGCTTCATACCACAAACTCCACAAAAACTAGCTGGCTGACGAATAGATCCGCCCGTATCAGTACCCAAAGCAAAAAGACACATATTAGAAGCAACTCCAGCAGCCGAACCACCAGAAGAACCACCAGGAACACGAGTTAAATCCCAAGGATTATGCGTTGGGCCGTAAGCCGAATTTTCAGTTGAAGCACCATGAGCAAATTCATCTAAATTGGTTTTTCCTAAAATTATTGCTCCAGCTTCTTTAATTTTTTTTACTACTGTTGCATCATAAGGGGCAATATAATTTTCCAACATTTTAGAAGCGGCTGTTGTTTTTATTCCTTTGGTTAATAAAATATCTTTTACTAAACAAGGGATACCTAATAATGAAGTCCTTTCACCTTTTTTTAATCTTTCGTCAGCGGCTTTAGCCATTTCCAAAGCTTCATCAGAACAAACTGTTAAGCAAGCTTTAACGTGTCTATCTAATTCTTTAATGCGTAACAAACAAGCTTGAGTTAATTCAATAGCTGTTAAATCACCTCTATCCAATAATTCTCGAGCTTGTTTAATTGTTAATTCGTTAGCGTTCATAAAATTATAAAACTTTTTTAACTTTTATCTGACCATCTTCAAAATCACTAGCTTGCTCCAAAGAAAGTTTAATTTCGTCTTTAGGCCAATTTTTAACTTCATCTTCACGCCAAGCATTAACTAGTCCAGAGGCGTGTTCACTAGAATCAATATCGGAAGTATCAACTTCTTTTAATTGATCAATATAACTCAAAATAGCGGACAACTGCCCACCATATTTTTTTAACTCTTCGGTACTTAATTCCAGATTAGCTAAATCAGCAATATGTTTTATTTCTTCTTCACTTAATTTCATAAACAATAATTTAAATTTATTCTACTTAATTATCCTTAACAACTCTTCCTCACTTAAAATTTTAATTCCTAATTTCTTAGCTTCATCGTATTTACTGCCAGGATTTTCTCCAACAACCACAAAGTCAGTTTTTTTACTAACACTAGAGGCAATTTTACCACCTCTTCCTTTAATTCTATCTTTTGCCTCATCCCTTGTCAAACCATTTAAAGTACCTGTTAAAACAAAAATCTTATCTTTTAAAACACTGCTAATATTTTTCTTTTCTTCGGGCAGAATTATCTTAACATCATACTTTTCCAACTTATTTATAAAATCGATATTATCCTTTCCCTGCCACCACTCAAAAACGCTTTGCGAAACAATCGGACCTATTTCGGCAATTTGTTTTAAACTCTCTTCTTTTATTGAGACAAAAAAATCTTTAATTACATTTAGAGAAATATTTTTTTCTTTTTTTACTTGCTCCTTTTTCTCAACCAAAAAATAATCAGCTAAAAGTTGAGCCGATTCTTCGCCAATATGTTTAATACCAAGAGCATAAATAAAACGAGAAAGTGGAATCAATTTTTTAGAACTAATGGTAGTTAAAACATTATCGGTCGATTTGTCGGCAAAACGTGGTAAGCTAGCAATATCCTCACGTTTTAAATTATACAAATCGGCCGCATCTTTAATAAGTCCGGCATTAAAAAATTGTTCAATTATTTTTTCACCTACACCAGCCATATCAACGGCGCCCTTACTAGTAAAATGCCGAATACGACGTAGGCTAATAGCGTAACAATTTTTATTAATACAGCGATAAGCCACCTCGCCTTCAATTTTTTCGATAGCACTGCCGCAAACTGGGCAATATTCCGGAACAATAATACCTTTCTCTTTACCTGATCGTAAATTTTTTAAAACCTCAACCACCTTAGGAATAACATCTCCTGCCCTTTCGATAATAATGGAATCGCCTAATTTTAAATCCAAACGTTCTATTTCATCCATGTTGTGCAAAGTAGCGCGACTAATAGTTGCCCCACCAACTCTAACTGGTTCGAGCATTGCCGTTGGCGTTAAGGTGCCGGTACGACCAACCTGCCAAATTACTTCTTTTAATTTAGTTACTGCTTGTTCGGCTGAAAATTTGTAAGCCATCATATAACGAGGTGCCTTACCCACAATTCCTAAAATTGACCATAAAGAAAGATTATTTACCTTAACAACCACACCATCAATACCAAAAGGAATTTTTTCTCTATTTTTTTCACAATATTCATGAAAAGCAAAAACCTCTTTTAAATTTTGACACAAACGATTTTGCTGTAAAGTTTTAAATCCTAACAAGGCTGCTAAAGCACTGGCCTGTTCTCTAGTTTTAAGAGTAAAAGGCAAAATAATATCATAAACATAAAAAGACAATTTTCTTTCTGCTGTAATACGCGAATCGAGCTGACGAATTGAACCAGCTACGCCGTTTCTTGGATTAGCTAAAGGTGCCTTGCCTTCTTTTTCATATTTTTTATTAAGCTCTTCAAAGACTTTAGTGGTCATAACCGCTTCACCACGCACTTCAATAATTCCCTTTTCCAATAAATTAAATATTTCATCAATCTCTTTTGGTTCAAAACCGATTGATTGTAAATTTTCTTTTTTAATTTCTCTTAACTTAAGTGGTACACTTTCAATTGTTTTTACATTACCAGTAACATTCTCACCGACCTTGCCATCACCACGAGTCGAGGCCTCAATTAAAAAACTATTCTGATATTTTAAACTGATTGCCAAACCGTCTAATTTTAATTCACAAAAATAATCCAAGGAAACAATCTCCGGATTATATAAGTTTAAATCTAAATTAAATCCGCCAATTCCCTCTTTAGCTAAGATTTTAATGGCTCGTTCTTGCCAGTCAATCATGTCTTGCTGAGAAAAAGCATCAAAAAGAGATATCATTGGTGTGTCATGATGAATTTTTTCAAACTTATCTAAAGCCTCACCAGAAACGCGCTGAGTTGGTGAATCAGGAGTAACTAAATCTGGATATTCTTCTTCTAATTTAAATAATTCGTGCTTTAAAGCATCAAGCGCCGCGGGACTCATCGTCTCTTTGTCTAAAACATGATAATTATAACGGTGTAAATTAATTTCCGTTTTTAATTTTTCTATTCGTTTTTGTGCATCGAATTTGGTCATAAATATCTAAATATATTATATATTATTTAGTAAAAATAAAAAACACCGCGATAAACGGTGTTTTTTAAATAACTTTCAAATTTATTTCTTCTTAGCTTTTTTAGGGTTTTCGATCTTTATTTTTTCAGCTTTTGGCTTTTCAATTTTAACTTTTCCAACTTTAGGCTTTTCAATTTCTAATTTTTTAATTTCTGGTTTTTTAATTTCTGGTTTTTCAACATTTCTTGAAGAAACTAAAGACTCTAAAACATTTAAAATCTTTCCCATTTTTTCATTCAATACTACTAATTGTTCCTTAACTGAATCACAATTATTATTAACTTTAACATCAGAAAAAACTTTTTTGTCATCAAAATTTGGTTTAGAAAATTTTCTATCAGAAAATCTATCATTTGATTTTTCAAATCTATTTTCTGGTCTTCTCACCTCATTACCATTCTTACCGCCAAAACAAATACTGCATAAAACTGGTCTATCTCCGGTTGGCTTAAAAGGAACTTCACAATGTTTACCACATTCAGAACAAATAGCTTCATGCATCATTGGCCTCTCGCGTCTTTCTGACCCTCGATCAAAACCACGACCAGATTTAAAACCACCGCCGCCAAAACTTTTTCCTCCAAAACCACCACTTTTCCTTCCGCCACCAAAGCCTCCTCCTTGATTAAATTTTTTCATATAATTTTATAATCTCGCTATAGTAAATAAGCATACTATAACTAAATTTATTTAATAATTATTATTTCTTATTTCCACTCATTAACTTTTCTAATTTTCTTCTAAACCTAAATTCATTAATACGATCAGCTAAAATAACAGTTATTCCGGCTACAATAGATTCAGTTGAACCAATAGCGGCTAATGCCCAACCATTATGCATTACTCCTAAAACCGAACCCAAAATTCCCATAAACGGAGCCATAGCTGCGCCCAACAATAGTCCTAAACGAGCGGGATTGGTAAAATCTTGATGTATAGCTACTTTAGTTAATTCTTTATTATTAATCTTTTTTATTTTTCCCTCCTTCATTAAACGAACAGCATTCTTTCTATACATAAACAAAGACTGTATCGCTGTAGTTAAAGATAAGGCTACAGCCGACAAACCAAATACTACACCACCCCAAATTTCATGTCCACCCTGTATTAAAGGTTCGACTGAAAAAGCACCCCAAGTAGCCAAGGCAAAAACCGGAATTAAAATTCTACCTCTTCTAGCCAATTCCTTCCAAGTAAATCCCGAACCGCGCAGTGCCATAATTTCGGCTGATTCACCCACTAAATCATCAGCTGAAGCAGCAAATAATTTACCAAGCCCCGAAACATATTTTTCTAAGAAATGAGCTAAAGGACCAATTATTAAAAGAGCTTTAACAATAGTCTGGGCAATTTCTGTTCTCTCTCGAGCATTATCAGCTACCACACGATAAACAGAATAATCTATAAACACTGGGTAAAGAATTTCTGATAATTCATTCATTAATTCTTGTTCTTCGGTTTTAATACCAATATTTTCTTCATCAATTAATACAATTCGTTTAAATCTTAAACGATCTTTTAAAATAGTATTAACGGCGTCATCTAAATTAGCCCCTTTATTTTTAGCTCGGCTATAATCTTCGTCAGAGAAAACTGGTTTTTTATGAGAACGTAAAAGTTCTGGCAACCAAGTAGTAATATAATTATGCTGACTACGAATGCTAATATCATGAACGGCTTTTAAAATATTTTCCGGGGTGCGTAAAACAGTACGGATACCAAGAGCTTTACCATCAGATAATATTTTTTTCACCCTAGCTTTATATTCAGGATGTTTTTTAAAAATATATCTTATTTCGATAGGTAAATATTCTACCCAATCACATTCCTCTGGTAAAGAAATAATTTCTACTTTATAAGAGCCAATAGGCGATTTTTTAGGTGGGCGAGTAAAACGTTCAAACATAAATTAATTTTATTTATAATTATATAACTTATACAGTATACAGTTTATTGACTTAAAAGATAAACATATCCCGTTGAAGTTACAGCTATTTTAGAAAAATCACTAGAAGCAGCGACTGAAGTAAAGCCATTACCCATCGTATCGACAATATAAGATGGTTCATTCCATGTAGCACCATAATCTGATGAAAAAAGTATAACATTACTACCGTCATTATAAACAGCTGCAACATCACTACCATCTGAAGAAGAGACTAATTCTGCGGTTGAACCAGAAACATAACTGTTAGTAACTTCCGTCCAAGTAGCACCATAATCAGAAGATATTGCAAATCTATTGCCATTTAAAGAAATGACCGCCCTTGATCCATCAGCAGAAACTGTTATGCCACCAAAATTATCTCCATTAAAAGTTTCTGTATTATTCCAAGTAACACCAGAATCAGAAGAGATGTAAGTACTAAAAGTAACATTACCTCCATCTAAATCACGAGTAACGGCTATAAATCTAGAAAAATCATCAGAAGCTGCTAAATAAAGAACATTGTCTATTTGATAATCTTGCCAAGTATTGCCACCATCATGGGAAATAGAAACATAGAAATTACTATCATGATAAGAAGTACCAGCTATAGAATTACCATCTGATGAGGAAATTATTCTTTGCAAATGCAGATTATAAGCGGAAGTTTTTTTAGACCAAGTAACACCAGAATCAGAAGAAGTATATAAATCAGGAGTTCCACCGTAAGAAAATAAAGCAGCCAACTTAGTTCCATCAGCGGAAGAAGTTACTGAATTCCAAATACCCAAACCAGCTGATTTACGAGCAGTCCAGGTAACACCAGAATCAGAAGAAGTATAAATATAATTACCAGAAGTACCGGCTACTAATTTAGTGCCATCAGATGATGAAGCAATTGATGTCCAGTTTTTAACGCCAACTGTTCCCGGAGTGTCAAAATCGTTTATCTGCCAACCATCAGTCACTATAGATTGATTACCACCCTGATTATTATTTCCCCCCGGTGTTCCGGCAGCTTGGCTATACATTTGAGCAGGAGTAGCGATATTAAGACCTTCACCTATTCCCTGATTATCACTGCCTAAACAATAAGAAAGAGTATAAGTAGAAGGGTTGGTGGAACTATAGGTATAGTTATTGTTTACAGTTGTGCAGTCACCATCAGCTGGTGTAGGAGAATTAGGTATTTTATTAATATAGGTCTTTATCTGACCACTCTGGGGATCGGTATAGGAGAGAGTTTGTCCTGAGACGAAAGAAGAAGCTGGAGGATAACCGTTAGCATCATTATAGTAGAGTTCAAGAGCGGTACGGAGTTGTTTAATATCAGCAATGCGTTTAGCATCACGAGCCTTTTCTCTGGCTGAAGAGAGGGCTAAAACAGAGAGAGTGGCAATGATAGCAATAATTGCTATGACTACGAGTAGTTCGATGAGGGTAAAGGCGCGAGATTTAAAATTTAATTCTTTAGAAAATTTTTTCATAATTTTTTAGAAAACAATTCAATCAATTTATTTATTAAATAAACTTATTTATTTTTCTAACTAAAATTTATTTTTATTATTTTAATTATTATTAATTAAACAATTTTATAATTTCTATTTTACTATCTCCACCCGCTTCATACAAATAATCGTCTTTCGGAAAAACAAATGATCTAGTACTACCAATACTTATTCCGTTTTGATTATCTAATAAAGTAGCTGCTCTAACCGGATTAAGAGGATTAGAAACATCTAATACTTCAACGGTATTTCCACTCCAATTAACAATGAAAGCATATTTATTTTGCCAAATTTTAACAACGGTAGGCTGATAAAAAGTTAAACCATCTTGTCCGGTGTCTAGATTTTTTACAAAAGAAATACTATCCGGATTAGAAACATCTAAAACAGCTAAACTATTAGATGAATATGAAGCAACTAAAAGATATTTATCTCCAAAAAAAGCTAAATTTCTAGGACCACTCAATTTTACACCATCTTGTCCATTTAAAATTTTACCACGCGGTGTAGGACTTACTGGATTAATAACATCAACTATTTGCACTGAATTACAAGTTGTTCCGGTAATATAAATTAAGTTATTATTTTTTACCATCTTATTAGGGCGACAAAAAGAAGAGCCGCCAGTGCCACTAACCAAAGAACTGACCAATGCTGGATTGACAGGATCAGAAACATTAAATATTTGTAAAGAATTAGTATAATAAGATAAAACATATAAAAGATCACCTTCTACAAAAGAATCTTGAGGATAATCTAATAATGCACCATTCTGACCATTGGTAATTGATTTAACATAAACCGGATTAGTCGGGGTAGAAATATCGAAAATTAACATGTTATCACTTAAGGCTCCTAAAACATAGAGATAATTACCATAATTAGTCACGCTTATGGGTGTATCGAAATAAACTCCATTTTGACCGTTAAGAAAATAATTAAGTGGTACAGGGTTTAAAATATTAGAAACATCTAAGGTCTGTAAAGCATTAGACTGAAAAGAAGTAACATAGGCTATATTATTTTTTATCAAAACATCACCTATATTAGCCATGAAGGGCGGAAGCTGTTGGTCAATAATACTACCGCGAGCAATGACGTTACTAGGTGTTGTAATGTCAGCAACCTGTAAAGAACGAGAACGTCCAGCAGTAAGATAAAGAAAATTATCTTTAATAAAAGCGCTACGCGGGTTATCAATTAAAAAATTATTTTGACCATTAAGAAATTTAGCAACGTGAGTGGGTGTAGTTTTGCTAGTAATATTTATCACTTCTAAACAATCCGGATTAGGTGAAGCAACGTAAGCGTAATTACCAGAAATATCAAAATTATACGGACCATCTAAACAGGCGGCACTAGCACTATGTAATATTTTTCCTGAGTGAACCGGAACAGCCGGATTAGTAATATTAATTATTTCAAAAGAATCACCATCAAAAGAAACCACATAAGCATAATCACCAACAACTTTTATTTTTCTAGCTCCATTTAAAGCTGCTCCTCCCTGTCCGTTAGTTATTTTGGCAACATGAGTTGGTAAGGCTGGATTACTAATATTTACTACTTCAAAAGAATCACCAATCATGTTAGCTAAATAAGCATAGTTACCTGAAACAGCCACACCGTATGGACCATCAAGAGATGCTCCATCTTGACCGTTTACAATATTAGCAACATGAATTGGAGAAATTGGATTGCTAATATTAATTATTTCTAAAGCATCACCAAAATAAGAGGCAATGTAAAGATAATCTCCTTGTAAATCAATATCAGCTGCACCATTTAACACAACCCCATTCTGACCATCAATTAAAGAAGCCACTACGGTTGGCTGACTAAGATTAGAAATATCTATTACCTCTAAACTACTACTGCCCTGCGCAACTAAATAAGCATAATTGTCTTTTAAAACTAAATCGGTTGGGGTGTTCATATTAGACCCCCTAACACCACTCGTAATATTACCAACATGAGTAGGGTGATCTGGATCAGAAATATTAATAATTTCTAAAGCATTAGAATTAACAGCTAAAACATAAGCATAATCACCCCTTACTTCTACGTGACCCGCTCCATTTAATAAAATACCTTCCGTACCATTGGTTATTTGAGAAATTTTATTAAAAACAAATTGTTTGGCCACGCAAGAACCAAGCTGACAATTCTGATCAAAAGCGCAGGTTCCACAAACTCCACCACAACCATCATCGCCACAAGTTTTATTCTCACAACTAGGCTGACAAAAATTTTGTCCTTGAAAAGTGAGACTGCCGTTAGAAGAAAAACGATAAACCCCAGAACTAGCTTCTGGACTAATAACACTAGGATGTTTTTCACCTAAACAAAAATCAATGTTATAGCTTTTTCCTTCATCAATCGAATGATAACGATATTGATTCTCGACACCATCACAAGAGCCATCAGGAGTTTTCGGTGGTTCAGGAATTCTATTAATAATAGTAATTTTTTTATTTTCCGTCGAACCGGAAGATTCGGTATTACCAGAAGATCCGCCAGATGTTTCAGAAGAACCACTAGCAATATACTCCAGGGGTTGTCCAGAAGAAAAAAAATCTGTCGGTGGGTAAGCACCAGCCAAATCATAATAAAGCTCTAAGGCTTTTTCAATTGTTTTAATATCTGCTAGACGTTTAACATCGCGAGCCTTTGCTCCGGAATTATGAAATGTCACCACAGAAACGCTAACTAAAATAGCCACTATAGCAATAACAACTAAAAGTTCTAAAAGAGTAAAAGATTTATATTTTTTAATTAATGTTATCATATGTCTCTTAGCTAAGATCATTTTTATTTAGTTTTTTACACATCTTATGGAATAAGCTCTGGCCTCATCATCACTATTTCTATACACTGACCAAACTTCAGTATTAGCATCTAAAGCCCTAATCCAAGCATTAGAACTAGAGCTAGTTGAAGTCCAGAAATAACTAAAACTATTTAAATTATAAAAACTTAAATCACCTTCACGATAACCAGCAAATAAAGCATTGAAATTAGAAGAACCACCGTCTTTTAATTTTATACCAGCTTCAGCTAACTCACCCCTACCCCAAGTATCATGATCAACACATTCTCCCCAATTATTATAATAAGCCTCTCGACAAACCGAATCCATTCCTTGAGCTTCTTCTAATAATTTAAAATCATTATCACTGGCTATATGCCAACCCTCTGGACAGATTCCGCGAGCAGAATCAGTCGTGGCATATTGCATTGCTTCTGGCCAAACATAAAGAGCTCCATATTGAGTACAATTATCTTCTTGATTGTCATAACAAATTTTTTCAATAGTATTATCGTCAATCGGATTAATATTAGTAATTAATTCACCAGCATTAAGATTGTCTCTAAACCAACATTGTCCATTAATTAATACCGTACGATAATAACCATTATTAGTAGCCACTAATCGTCTAGTTAAACCATCACTTTCAAATGGTCCGCCATCATAATAAACTAGAGCGGTGCTAGCACCACAAGCTGAACAGACACCCGAAATACAAACGTCCGTGCCAGCACAATTATTATCACAAATTCCACCACAACCATTATTGGCTCCATTACATTTATTTAAACAGTTGGGCTCACAACGCTCGCGACTAACATCTTTAAAAAAACCTAAAATATTAAAATTACCCTTGGCAAAATTATAATCAATTTGATAAGAACTACCACTTTCTAAAGTATCACCAAAAATAGCTGTTTGATCTGAACTAGGAGCAATGTAACCATTTTTTATTTCCCAAGCTAAACGTTCACGACCACTTTCCAAAGCTTGTTCGGCCACACCAGAACGAGACGCTTTATTAATAATCTTTAAGTTAGTTAAAACTAAATTAGCACCGGCGATGGCCACGAGTAAACTACCCATAACAATAAAAAGGGTTAAAATAATTATATTGGCTTTTTTATTACACCTCAGGTTCATAATTTATTAATAACTAATTGTTAGAATAACGAGCAGAAATAGTGCTTTGTAATTGAATAGTAGCGCTCTCATAGGAACTACCATAAGCTTGAGCCGTTATTTTAAAAGTAATAAGCGGTTCTACGGCTGAGCTTTCATCCACTACAAAATACAGGGATTGAATATTAACTTTTCTGGAGGTCAAATAATCAGCCACTCCATTACGAGAAATGACCAGACGAAAAATACCGTTATCATTTACGACATAATAATCTACACATTCGCCCTGGCGATTACGGAAAGATAAAATTTGACCATCGCTAGAAACTTTAAAGACTCGGTTAGGATTCACCTCTCGACAAAAACCTTGATTACGTTCAGCATTGCGAAGTTCTTGAGAAAAAACCGTAAAAACATAACGCATATTTTCTTGAGTATTCTGATTAGCCATAGTAGAACGTTGGGCATCAACTAAAAATTTAGTAATCTGAGCAATAATAACAATGGTTAAAGAAAAAATAGCTACAGCCACCAAAAGCTCTATTAAACTAAATGCTAAAGAATGTTTTTTTCTATTTCTAATCATATAACTCTGCTGTTTCTAATAATACAAAACTTTTTTTTAATACAAAACTTTTCTATTTCCAATCATATAAAATAGTTTGTTCTGAATATTTATTATTTTTATCGCGATAAGTCCAACGAACTTCACAATTAATTAATTCGGAATTTGCTCCTAAGGAAGTAATAGTAACCACTCTACTAAAAATACTATTAGCTTCACTACTATTATGAAGATAAAAACCTTGCTGAAGACCACTGCCCATTATTTGTAAATTCGCTTCTGACCAAGAAGTAATAGCCGTGGGAGCAAAAGAAAGATAATCAATGCGATATTGACCAGGAGCAATATCTTGATTCCAGGTTCGATTATTTAAAAAATTACTATCTCTAACATTGCGAATTAGTTCTATTCCCTCTTGTGCCAAACCACGAGCGATTAATTCCTGACGACTAGAGTCTTGGGATCTAACGCTCTGTAAGGACAAAGTTAAAATAGCCGTCATAACAGTTACTAATAAAAAAATACTAATCATTACTTCTAAGATAGTAAGAGCTGGCTTATTTCCGAATTGAGATTTTATTGTAAGAAAAATATTCTTCAACATAAATTAATTACTAATTACTTTCCACTAGTCCCAATTGATTAACTTCAATAGTTTTAATGGCACCGCTAATCGCCTCTCTAAAACTAATAGCACAATTAGAATAAGTATTTAAACCGTCAAAAATAACCGCTTTAGGAATTAATGGCGAAAAAGTAACATTAATTGACTGAGCGACGTCAATAGCATTAAGAGTGATGTCTTGAGGAAAATCTTTAATAAAAGCGCCCTGAGTATTTTCGCCCTCACCAAGATCATATTGGCCATTACCGTTCAAATCAGCAAAAAATTGATAACTACTAGCCGTATTTAAATCAAAATACAACCCCCAACCACCAAGAGGAAGAACATCGCCGTAACTACGTGAACCCAAACTATAACTTTGTGCTAAACGAAAGTCACTTAGTATTTTAGCACTCGTCATTGTTAAGTTATTGCGCTTATTAATACTATGGTAATTAAGAACAACAAAAGTAGATAAAACAGCAATAATTCCCAAACTCACAATAACCTCGATTAAAGTAAAAGCGTTCTTATTTTTATAATTTGTTAGATTAATAATCATATTTATTGGACGAATAGGAAAAATCAGAAAAATATTTTTTTAAAAATTTTTTACCCTCAGCTAACATCTTTATTCTTCCCTTTTCCGTTTCGTCGTCATAGCCCACTAAATGCAATAAACCATGAACAAAAATAAATAGTAATTCTTTTTGAAAATCTTCTTTTCGAAGCAAGGCGCTATTTTTCTTAGCCTGTCTTTTAATTTGAACGGGATTAATAATAATTTCACCCAACTCTTTTTCTAAACCAAGTTCAACTGAAAACTTATTTTTCTTTTGAGCTAAAAAACTAGGAAAAGAAAGGACATCAGTACTTTTATCGTAACCACGATAAATTCTATTCCATTCACGCATTTTAACATCACCAACAAAAACTAAAGACAAAGAATAATTAAGACGACGATAATCTTTAAGAAAGTAAACAAAAGCTTGTTTTAATAAAACAGTCGGGATGGTAATTTTAGTTTTATTACAAATATTTAATTCATTTTCTGATCTTATCATATTCTTCTTAAACGACGTAATAAAGTATACATATTGTACCATAAGGGCTGAAAAACAACATCCATAGTGCCGGGATAGGAAATTTTCTCACCACCAAAGCCTTCTTTAAATCTTGTTACGCCCGGCCATTTTTTTTCATCAATACCAAAAAAATCATAATAATCATAACCCAAATCTCGGGCTTTTTTAATTACAGTCCATTGCAATAAAAATGGCGCCATAACATTACGATCTTCATTAGAAGAAGCGCCATGGAGATAAGTAACCGTATCGCCACTAAAAACAAAAATTCCGGCCGCTAAAATTTTATTTTGATAACGGGCGATAAAAAAATTTATTAAATTACTATCAAAAGAAACTAAATGTTTATAATAAGCTAAGGGATGAATGCGAAAAGAATCTCGCTCGCCAGTCGTCTGCATTAATTGAAGAAAATCTAGCGCTTCTTCTTTTTGACCTAAAGTAACAGTTACGCCTTTTTTAAGCGCTAAATTTATATTATATCTAGTTTTCTGATGCATGCTTTTTAAAAGTTCTTCTTCGGTCATTTTCAAATTTAAAAACAAAGTTTGAGCAGGTTGTAAATTAATGCTTTTGCGCCAAGACCAATTTAAAAAATAGTTTTCGGTGGTAGGTTCTATACGCCAAAACAGAACCTTTTCTTTTTTGGCCAGTTCTTTTATTTTTTGCTGACATTCTTTTTCTTCAGCTTTAGTAATATCACTTGAAAAGAGTGGGCCACGGGGTGAATAAAAATAAAAAAAACCACCGGGTATTTTTTTGGTTATAATTAAAGAAGCGGCGACTATCTCATTAATATTGAACTTTTCCTCGGTAAAATCTTTCTTAGTAAAAATAAAAAAACGCACTTTTTCACCATAAGCTTCTTGTAGTTTTCCCCATTGCCAAGTCTCTAAAAATTGATTTGGCTTCTGATTAAAAACAAATTTATCCCAATTTTCTTGGCTCTGACATTCAATTAATTTCATGCTCTTATTATAACAAAAATTAATGGTCTAGCCAATAAAAAAAGAAGCTTAATTCAAGCTTCTTTTTTTATAAAAAATACTAGAAATTTTATTTCAAACCAGCTGGAGTAGCGGTATTCAAGTCAGCATCGATTTCACCGGTTTTACCACCTAAACAATAGGTAATGTGATAACTATCACCACTATCATCTTGTGTATAAGCGTAAGTATTTTGAACAGTAGTACAGTCACCATCCTGAGGATTTGGAGAACTTGGGACTACAGTCAAATAAGTATTACCATCGTAAGCAATAGAAGTACCTAATGTAGCTGGATAACCAGAAGCATCATTAAAGTACAATTCTAAAGCGGTCATAATTTGTTTAACATCAGCAACTCTCTTAGAATCTCTGGCTTTAGCTCTGGCATTTTGCAAGGCCAAAACAGACAAAGTAGCTAAAATAGCGATGATGGCGATTACAACCAATAACTCAATTAAAGTAAAAGCTTTTTTCTTCATAATTCACCTCCTCTCAAAAAATCAACTTATTATCTTAATCCTAGGGTTCAAAATAATAAATTGAAGTTATTAATAAATATATTTTATCAAAAATTTATCTTATTAACAAGGCTGCCAATAAAATCACTACGAGCCCATGCTATCAGCTACTTGGTACATTGGCAATAATATGCCGCCAACCATAATAAAAACACCAATACCGATAATAATCATAACAATCGGAGTTAATAAGGTTGAAATAATTCTAATACTAACATCAATTTCACGTTCATAAAAAGAAGTAAGACGATCGAGCACCTCATCAATTTTACCGGTCTTTTCGCCAACACTAATAATTTGCGCCACCATCTTAGGAACATAACGATTATTTTCAAAACTAACTGAAAGCGATCCACCCTCATTAACTTCAGCCAATGATTTTTCAATTAAGTTATCATAAATTTTATTCTTTACTACTTTACCAGCAATTTCTAAAGATTTAGTAAGTGGCACACCGCCTTTCAATAAAGTGCTAAAAGAACGAGTAAAACGAACTAAGTACATATTACGGAAAAGTGGACCAAAAACTGGAATAGTCATTTTAAAAGTATCAAAATAATAGCGCCCCTCTTTAGTTCTAACAATACTGGCAAGAAAAATAATAAGAGCTGTGGCGATAAGTCCGATTAATAGCAAATGATCTCTAAAGAAAAAGGAAGTCGCCATAATAATCTTGGTAGACCAAGGTAATTCCGTAGCGGTTTGTTGCATTATTTCAGTTAAAGAAGGAACCACTTTTACTAAAAAGATAACACCGACACCAACCATACAAACCAAAATAGCCGCTGGATAAACCATTTCTCCACCTACTTTTTGTACAACATCATAATCTCTTTCCATTTGATCAGCTAGATAAGATAAAACTTCATCCAATCTTCCTGAAGCTTCACCAGAGCGCACGATATTAATAAAAAAGTCAGAAAAAATTTTTGGCTTCTGACTAAAAGCATCCGAGAGAGAAGTTCCACTATCAACATCATAAGCAATATCAGCTATTATTCCTTGAAAGTAAGGATTTTTAGTTTGTTCTACTAAAGTTAAAAGAGCTTCGGTAATAGAAACATTGGCCGAAACCATTACGGAAAATTGACGAGAAAAAATTACCAAATCTTTATTAGTTACTCGTTTTAATAAAGCATTAATATTACCACTAGTTCCAGCCGTTTTAACCTTAATATTAGTTAAGCCACGTTGTCCCAACTTATCCATCGCTTCACCATCACTACTAGCGGCTATTTGGCCGCTAATTTTTTGTTGGATAGCATTATAAGCTTTATAATTAAAGATAGCCATAAAACAATTTTATTAATCTAAACAAAAACTTAATCTTTTCACCTTAACTTTCCATAACACGCAACGCTTCTTCCATAGTAGTTAATCCTTTCAAAACTTTAATGATACCGTCTTGCTTTAAAGAAATAAACTCTTGATTCTTTTTTACGGTATTAATATTCAAATTTTTCATTTCCCGGTTAATAATAATTTCACGCAATTCTTCATCAACCTCCACTACTTCACCAATAGCTGAACGACCAGAAAAACCATTATTATCACAACGTTGACAACCAACTTCTTTAAATATTTTAAGTTGGCGTAAACTTAGTTCCAAATTTTTTATATCTAATTGAGGTAATTCGTCTTTTAATGTCGCTTCGGGCACGCCAGTCAATTCTTTTATTACCATTTTTATTTCTTCAGGAGTAAGTGCTTCTTCTTTTTTACAATGTGGACAAAGCAAACGTACCAATCTTTGAGCAATAGAGAGTTTTAAACTTGAAGCCAATAAGAAGCCTTCGATTTTCATATCTAATAAACGGAAAATCGAACCTAAGGCATCGTTAGTGTGTAAAGTAGAAAGAACTAAGTGACCGGTTAAACTGGCGTGGATACAAAGCTCAGCACTTTCTTCATCACGAATTTCTCCCACCATGATAATATTAGGATCTTGGCGCAATATAGAACGCAAACCACTAGCAAAAGTATAACCAATCTTTGGTCTAACTTGAGACTGATTGATACCTTTAATTTCATATTCAATTGGATCTTCTAGGGTAGAAATATTAATTCCCTCTTTATTCAATAAACTCAAAACAGCATAAAGAGTAGTTGATTTACCAGAACCGGTTGGACCAGTAACTAAAACTACGCCCGTAGTCTTTCTAATATTTCGTTCTACCACTTTTAAAACATGATTACTAAAACCGAGATCCGGTAAAGTCGGAATACCACGCGAAGAATCCAAGACTCTTAAAACTATTTTCTCTAAATTAGAAAGTAAAGGAAAAGTGGAAACACGAAAATCGATTTCTTTATTATTAACTAATAAACGTATTCTACCATCCTGAGGAATTCTGGTTTCATCTAATTTTAATTTAGACA
>JALOQQ010000059.1 GCA_025453315.1 Planctomycetota bacterium | reverse complement strand
CGGTAAAGAAACAGATACTTATGATGCTACCGGCAAAGTTACTAAACGCTACGACTGTAAAAAATTAAGTTTAAAAGAAATTCGCCAAGCGGTTTCTGGCTTCTTGGGTAAACAAAAGCAAATACCACCAATGTTCAGCGCCAAAAAGGTGGGCGGTAAGAAATTATACGAGTTGGCTAGAAAGAATATTGTTATTGAGCGTAAAGCTAGTGAAATTGAAATTTATAAAATAACTATCTTATCTTATAAATGGCCACTATTGAGTTTAAGGATTTATTCTTCTTCAGGAACTTATATTAGGTCAATAGCTTATGATTTGGGCAGAAAACTTAATTGTGGAGCTTATTTAAAAGCTTTAAAACGCACTAAAATAGGGAAGTATAGTTTAAAAAAATCTCATAGTATTGGAAAGTTAAAGCCAAATAATTGGGAAAAATATTTATTTTTATTAAAATAAACTAAGATAATAAGAATTTAGTGCCCCAAACTTTATGTTTAAGAGTTGTATATTGACATATATTCATTTTTTTGTTATTATAAAACATTCCTATAGAATAAAATTAAATAACAAATAAATAGATAATGGAGAGAATTGAGGATTTTTTATTGGAAGTTACCACCTTTATTGAGTATAAAAATAGGGAATTGGTAAAAGTAATAAAAAAGAATAACGGTATTGAAAGGGGTAATTTACAAGCTTTTGGCGAGAGATATGCACTTTTCATGCATCCTTATTCCTATTGTTTTTTGCTTGATTCTTTATTGCCCGCTCAATGGAATGGTTGGAAAAGAACCAACAAGGTTTTAAAAGTTATTTCTGATGATGAAATTTTTCAAAAGGGAGCTTTTTTTTGGTCCCATATTCATCGTTATGTTGGCTATCGCAATCCAAGTAATCATTACATTACGCAAAGCGCTCAAGAAATTTTGCCAATTTATCGGCAAATTTTACTTTTGAGAAAGCAGAGCCAAAAAAATGAAACCGCCCTACTTTTAATCTCTATCGCTTTTCTAAAAATGCAAGAAAATATTTCTTCTAATTTTATTTTGACCGGCAACGTGCTGAGTCCTAAAAAATGGATAGAATGGGGAAATAATCAGTATTTTCAAGAATATTTTTCCTGCATTAAGAAAAATACCAGTTTTTTGGCAGAGGCTATAAAAGAAGATAAAATTGATTTATCTAAACAACAAGTCAATGTTGTTTTAAAAGAAATCAAGGGTTTGATTTTTTTACTCTTTGAGCCTTTAATAGAAAACTAAGTTATTTAAAAGAAGTTGATATTCCGCACAAAATGTGGAATATTTTTTTAAGAAATAAAACTTTAAAATAAGAAACGTAATTTAATCAACGTAAATTTATTTATTTTTAAAAACAAAAATGCTATAATTAGGTTATAATTTAAAAAATATGAAAGAATTTTACACTAAACCAATAATTAAAAAAGAAGAAGAATCTTTTGATTTTGAGATTTTTGAGAATAAAATTATCGACAACCCTGATAATTTAAGAGAATTATCGAAAAAGTTACAGGGAGTTTATAATCATCGTCCTGACCCCGAGGATTTTATGGGTGTGGAAAAGAAAACCATGAAGAAAGAGCATCTTTTAGAATGTTATACTAAAGAAGAAATAGATAGTGATTTAAAATATGTTGAAAATAAAAAGGCTTGGATAGAAGAACAAAACAGTTCCAAGGGTCTTAGGGAAAAAGAAAATATTGATAAAATGTTTGCTTATTCCGAAATGATGCAGGCTATGGTTATTGATCTTATTAACAAGGGCTGGTTTAAGAATTGTAAAGCAATAATGACTTCTGAATATGATGATTATTGCAATGGCGTTGATTCAGTTATAAAAAATAAAACCGGAGATTTTTTTAGCGCCTCTTTTGATTTAGTAGTTTTTAGTCAAGATTGTAAAAGATTGTATGAAAAATTAAATAAAGAATGGAATAATACCAGATCGGGAAAACTGGTTAATGTAAAATATTTTGAAGATCCTGATGACCATAAAAAACAGAGTATAATGGCGCCTAAATTTGTGGTTGGTGCTACTATTAAAGATTTAGAATTATTAGCTAAAGGATATTTGGATAACGATCAAAAATCTCTACAACAAAATCCTTTAAAATTTTTTATTATTGATCAGATTGAAAAACAAATTGAAGAGGTTTTGGATTTTTATGAAAAGAATATTGATTCTAAAAATAGAAATTTCATTTTGGAAAAATATAATAGTCTTTACAATATTATAAAAGAAATTAAAAAAGAAGCTAAGAATGAAATTGCTAATGATCAAGAAGCAAGATTGGCTGTACATGAATACAGTAAAACTAATATTTATGGAGCTGTTATGAAGACTATTGAGAGTTGTGCTAGTTCCCAGTCTAAAAAAATGGAAGCAGTTGAAGCTTAGTAAAAAATAGATATAAGTTTTTAATTTTAAATTTGATTTTTAATTTGAGACATTCAAAAAATAAAAATATTTATTAACCAACAAAAAACTCGATATTATCGAGTTTTTTGTTATTTTTCTTTCTTCTTAATAGTTCTTAAGCAAGAAGTGCAAACTTTAACTTTTTTATCGCCCAATTGTTTAACCTGTAAATTGATGTTTTGTCTTTTTAAGGTTTGTCTTTTAGAGTGGGAACGATTAGCACCTTTGGTAGAACCACGTCCGCAGAGGTCACAGCGTTTTGCCATATTTTTTTAAATGCCTTATCTTGGCTGAAATAAAAAAAGCCAACAAGATAATTAGGCGTTTTAATGTATAATTAAGTTATCATGTTTTGAAAAAATAATCAAGACATGATAGTATAATACTTATTATAAGTCTAATAAAACTAATTAAATTTAAATTTTTAATTAAAGATTGATTAAGATTTGTTTAATCTTAATTAATAATATAAATTACTAAAAATTAACTAAATTATTAAATATGTCTCTGAAATTTCAAATATTTCAAATAGTAGTTTTAATTTTTTCTACCATTATTCATGAATATATGCATGGTTGGGCCGCTAATCAGCTTGGGGATAGTACGGCCAAAGATGAGGGAAGACTTACTTTAAACCCCATTCCTCATATTGATCTTTTTGGTTCAATACTGCTACCACTACTACTTATAATTTCTGGTTCTGGCTTTGTTTTTGGTTGGGCCAAGCCAGTACCGTTTAATCCTTGGAATTTACGAGATAAAAAATATGGTCCAGCCAAGATTGCCCTAGCCGGACCAGCGGGTAACTTATTTTTAGCTTTAGTTTTTGGTTTGATGCTCAGATTTTTACCGATTAGTCAAAATATGGCAGAATTATTTGTAATAATTGTTTTAATAAACTTAGTTTTAATGATTTTTAATCTAATTCCTATACCACCACTTGACGGTTCTAAAGTTTTATTACCATTTTTACCATCTTCTTGGCAAGATAAGTTTTATCAATTCGAAAGATATGGACTTATTTTAATTTTTGTGTTGTTATTTATTGGTTTTGACTTTATCATGCCGATAGTTAATTTTTTATTTTCTCTGATAACTGGCGTTAGATTACTATAAGGCTTTTTGATGTTTTTTTATTTTTTTGTCAAGATAAAAAGAATAGGGAAATAGGGTTGTAAATTTCCTTTATTATTTCATATTTTACTATTGACTTTATTTTTTTATTTTGTTAAATTTAATTCATATTTAAAAACAACATCCTGTTTTCAGGATGCTTTTAGTTATATTGACTAAACGCTGCATTTAGCAGAGGAGTATTTATTATGCCTACTATAAACCAATTGGTCCGCAAAGGCCGCACACAAACGAAAAAGAAAAGAAAGTCCATGGCTCTTCATGTTACTTTTGATAGCTTACACAGAAAGAAGAAAGAACGTGCTTTAGGTTCTCCTTTTAAACAAGGTGTTTGTTTGAAAGTAACCACAATGACTCCTAAAAAACCAAACTCAGCTTTACGAAAAATCGCCAGAGTATCTTTGTCTAATGGCATGGAGGTTACTGCTTATATTCCTGGTATGGGTCATAACTTACAAGAACACTCCATCGTTTTGATTAAGGGTGGAAAAACTAAGGATTTACCTGGTTTACGTTATAAAATTGTTCGTGGTGTTTATGATTGTCAGGGAGTTGAAGCCAGAAGAAAGAGTCGCAGTAGTTATGGCGCTAAACGTCCTAAGGCCGCTAAAGCTTAATCGATTTTAATCGTTATTTATTAGTTATCAATTTTTTATAATTTACTTACAAACCGTAATTACAATAGCTGGTAATTACCTATCTCTATGAGAGGAAAACAAGCACCAAAAAGGAATATCGAAGGTGATGGAAAATATAATGATAAAACCATTGCTAAATTTATTAATTATTTATTACAGAGCGGAAAGAAAAGCGTAGCTGAAGGTATTGTTTATGATGCCTTTGAGATCATTAAACAGAAAACCAAACAAGAACCAAGACACATTTTTAATAAAGCTATTAAAAAAGTTTCTCCTTTAGTTGAAGTTCGCGGTAAAAGAGTTGGTGGTGCTAACTACCAAGTTCCTTTTCAAGTTCGCGGTGAAAGAAGATACTTTTTGGGTTGTCGTTGGATGATTGAAGCCGCTAATGCCAGAAAAGGGAAGTCAATGTCTGAAAAGTTAGCTCAAGAAATTTTAGATGCTTCTAACGGTGAGGGCGTTGCTGTTCGTAAGAGAGAAAATGTCCACAAGATGGCTGAAGCCAATAAGGCTTTTGCCCATTTTTCAAAATCCTAATAATATCGTAATTTATATATAAAATTAAGAATTATCCGTTCTTAATTTTATTTTTTCAAAAAACATTATGTCTCGTGATTATCCTTTAGAAAAAACTAGAAATATAGGTATCATGGCTCACATCGATGCCGGTAAAACTACTTTTTCCGAACGCGTTTTATTTTATACTGGTAAAAAGCATAAAATCGGTGAAGTTCATGAAGGTGCCGCTGAAATGGACTGGATGGAACAGGAAAAAGAAAGAGGTATTACTATTACCTCAGCCGCTACTACTTGTTTCTGGAAGGATGTAAAAATTAATATTATTGACACTCCTGGTCACGTAGATTTTACTGTAGAAGTAGAACGTTCTTTACGCGTTTTAGATGGTGCCATCGCTGTTTTTGATGGTTCCAACGGTGTTGAACCACAATCTGAAACTGTTTGGCGCCAAGCTGACAAGTATAACGTACCACGTTTATGCTTTGTTAATAAGATGGATAAAATGGGCGCTGATTTCTATATGAGTTTACAATCTATTAGAGATAGATTGAATACTAAAGCTGTGGCTTATCAATTGCCAATCGGCGCTGATAGTACTTTTTCTGGTGTTATTGATTTGTTAACCAGAAAAGCTTTTAAATTTGAAGGTTCTCATGGCGAACAGATTGTTGAAATTGCTATTCCTGATGATATGAAAGAATTAGTAGAAAAACATCGTGCCGAGTTAACCGAAAGAATCGCTGAATGTGATGAAACTTTAATTGAAAAATATTTAAGTGGAGAAGAATTAAATATTGAAGAATTGAAAAAGGCTTTACGCAAAGGCGTTATTGCTAATGCTGTTTACCCAGTATTCTGTGGTACTGCTTTACAAAACATCGGCGTTCAATTAGCTCTCGATGGTGTAGTTGATTATTTACCATCCCCAATTGATTTAGCCCTAATTGAAGCTACTGACGTTGATGATGAAAATAAAAAAACAGAAATAAAACCTGATGATAATGCTCCTTTTGTTGGTTTAGCTTTTAAAATAGCTACCGACCCTTTTGTTGGTAGATTAATCTTTGTTCGTGTTTATCAAGGTGTTTTAAGCGCTGGTTCTTATATTGTTAATTCCTCTACCGGTACTAAAGAAAGAATTGGTCGTTTAGTAAGAATGCACGCTAACAAGAGAGAAGAAATTAAAGAAGTTTATGCTGGTGATATCGCCGCTGTTATTGGTTTAAAAGATACTTATACTGGAAATACTCTTTGTGATGAAGATCACCCAATGTTACTCGAATCTATTAAATTCCCAGAACCAGTTATTAAGATTGCAGTTGAACCAAAAACTAAAGCTGAACAAGAAAAAATGGGCGTTGCTTTGGCTCGTTTAGCTGAAGAAGATCCTACTTTTAGAGTAGAAACTGATGAAGAAACCAATCAAACTTTAATTTCTGGTATGGGTGAATTGCATTTAGATATTATCGTTGATCGTATGAGAAGAGAGTTTGGTGTTGAGGCTAATGTTGGTAAACCACAAGTATCTTATCGTGAAACTATTAAAAAGAAAGCTGAAGCTGAATATAAATATATTAAACAGTCTGGTGGTCGCGGTCAGTATGGTCATTGTTCTTTACGTCTTGAACCTCAAGAACCTGGTAAGGGTTGTGAGTTTGTTGATGAAGTAAAGGGTGGCGTAATTCCTCGTGAATACATTCCAGCTATTGAAAAAGGTGTTAAAGAAGCCATGGAAAACGCCGCC
>JALOQQ010000058.1 GCA_025453315.1 Planctomycetota bacterium | reverse complement strand
CCTTCTACTTACACTATTTCCTATTGTCTAGGTAGTAAATCCCAAGAAATACCAAGGGGAGCCAATGTAGCCACTCCTGCTCAATTGTATGGAATGGGAAGTGATACTGGTGGAGAGTCTTGTGTACCAGATTGTTCTACTAATATTTGTGGAGCTGATGATGGTTGTGGAGGAACTTGTGCTGGTAATTGCGCTTCTTTAAATGAAGACTGTGTTAATGATCAATTTGGTTATCATTGCGAAGATACTTGTTCTGGTAATGTAAGTTATGGTGGAGAAGATTACCCTATTTCTAGAAAGGAAGATGGAAAATGTTGGTTTGATAGAAATTTAAATATTGGAAGTTTTATTGATTATAATAATAAACAAGCCGATGCTAGTGGTCGCAATTTTCAAAAATATTGTTCTCATAATGATGAAAACAACTGTTCATTAAATTATTATGGCGGTTTTTATCAGTGGCATACTGCAATGGCTTTACCAGATGTTTGCACTCCAACCTATTCAATGTCAGTAACGGATCATGGTGACGGAACTTATACTTTAAATTGTGCTGGGACAGATTATAATATTTCAACGGAATATCAAGGTATTTGTCCTTCCGGTTGGCATCTTCCAAATAATAACGATTGGAATGACGTGGTGTCACAGAATGCCTCTCTCCCATTTTTATTAACAGGAGATCAGACTGGATACAGAGAGAATATTGAATCTTATGTATTTTCTTCAACTTTAAATTTTTATCCTAGTATAGCAGTTGTTTCTGCTGGTAGTCAGCCACCCTTATATCAGCAAATACTTTCAATAGATGATGAAAGTGGTGGCTTAAATGGTGTGGTGGTTCGTTGTATAAGAAATAATCAATAAACAAAATAGAGCCTAAAGCTCTATTTTATTTTAGGAGAATATTATAAAAAAATTTAACTCATTTCATTCCTGTATTTTAGAGCATTAGCTAGAGTCATTTCATCAACATATTCTAAATTGGAGCCGGAGGGAAGTCCGCGAGCAAGACGAGTAACTTTGATATTATATTGCTTTAGAATTTTAATCAGATATAGCGTGGTTGTTTCTCCTTCTAAATTCGGATTAAGTGCTAGAATAATTTCTTCTATTTTGTCTTGCTGTATTCTTTTTAATAATAGTTTAATATTAATATCTTCTGGAGTTATATTTTCAATTGTATTTATTAATCCGCCTAAAACAAAATATAAACCATTATATTGTTTAGTATTTTCTAAATTAATAATATCCTGAGAACTAGCTACTAAACAAAGGGTTGTTATTTGTCTTTTCTGATCAGCGCAGATAGGGCACGTAGTTTGATCAGAAAGCATAAAACAACGTTGGCAGGTTAGAGTTTTCTCTTTTAATTCACCTAAAGTTTGAGAGAGGATTTTTAATTTGTCTGCCGGTTGTCTTAATAGATATAAAACATAACGTTCAGCTGTTTTGGGTCCAACTGAAGGTAATTCAGAAAGTAATTCAATTAATTTTTGTATAGTTTCCGGATAACGCATTTAGCTTTTGTTTATCAATTAAATTATTTTTAGCCTTAAGGATCTATTTTTTACTATTTCTATTTAATAAGATTAGCCCATTAAACCGTTTAAACCGCCCATTTCTTGCATCTTTTTAGCCATCACTCTCTGAGTTTTTTTAATACAATCATTAAAACAATCCTTGGCGGCAGACTCCAAAGATTCTTTACTTAACTCAGTATTAAGAGTTAGAGAAATTACTTCCATATTGCCATTCATAGTTATCTTAACACCTTTTTTTTCTTCACTAATTGATTCTACTGCTAAAGCATTTTGCATCACTTTAGCTTGGTCACGTAAATCTTTAATTTGTTTTAATTTGCTGAACATGGACATAGATGTAGTAGGGAAGTATCCCCTTAATTATATTTATATTATTTGTAAGAAATTAAAAACTAACTCCGCTCGAATGTCTTTTTTCTAAGTTTTTAAAGCTAACTGTATTTTCATCGAAAAATAAATCTACTTTACCGGTTGGACCGTTTCTGTGTTTGGCTATATGAATTTCAGCTCTAAATCTTTCATCTTCAGAAAGTTTTTCGGCGTCAAAATTTCTATCCATGGCTTTACGATAGATAAACATAACAACGTCAGCGTCCTGTTCAATAGAACCAGAGTCGCGTAAGTGAGAAAGTTTTGGAATAGCCGGACTACTTTGTTCAACGGCACGAGAAAGCTGAGCCAAAGCTAGAACTGGAATATTTAATTCTCTGGCAATAGCTTTTAAATTACGACTGATTTCACCAATTTCTTGAACTCTATTATCATTCTGTCGTCCTTTTCCTTCAATGAGTTGTAAATAATCTATTATTAGTAAGCCCAGTCCTTTTTCCATTTGCAACCTTCTCGCTTTAGCTCTAATTTCCATAACCGAAATAAAGCCAGAATCATCAATATAAATAGGAGCTTCAGCTAATTGAGCCATAGATTCACCGATGCGAGCAAAATCACTATCTCCTTGCTTATCGGTTAAATTTCCAGTTCTCATTTTCCAAAGATTAACTCCAGCTTGAGCACAAAGCATACGATCAACTAGTTGCTCTTTACTCATTTCTAAAGAAAAAATACCAACACCTTGCTTGCTTTTTATGGCAGCTTGTCGAGCGATATCCATAGCTAAAGAAGTTTTACCGACACTGGGTCTAGCCGCTAAAATTATTAAGTCAGATTTTTGTAGGCCGGCTAAATAATTATCTAAATCAGTGAAGCCGGTTGGCAGTCCGCGTAATTTTCCTTTTTGTTCGTGTAGATCATCGATACGCTCAAAAGCTTCATTTAACAAATTATCAATTGGTAAAAAAGCATTTTTCAAATATTTACGAGAAACACCAAAAACGCTTTTTTCGGTTTGATCTAAAATATCTTCAACATTATCATCTTCTTGATAGCTTAATTCCATGATTTGACTAGCAGCCTGCTGAAGACGGCGCAAAGTAGCTTTGCGTTGTACAATTTCGGCATAATGGACAATATTGGCGGCGGTTGCGACAGCATTGGACACTTCAGCTAAATAAGTTCTACCACCAGCATTTTTTAATTCTTTTTTATCTTCTAGACGATTAGTAAGGGTAATAACGTCAATTGGTTCTTGGTTATTATAAAGATCGCGCATAGCTTCAAAGATCATTTTATGCGCATCTTTATAAAAATCATCCGGCATAAGCATGTCTACTACCTTGATAATAGAATCTTTATCAATTAATAAACAGCCGAGCAAGGACTGCTCCGCTTCTAAACTATGAGGCGGTATTTTTTCTAGGTTTTTTTCAGACATATATTCTATTATATTTAGCTCAGCGTTTTTTAGCAAGTTACTAAATTAACTGTTATACACGGTTTTTCCACGCTATTTTAGTATTCATTAGGACTGTGAATAACTTATGTTTGACGGTAAAAATGGGCAGGATTATAATAAAAGTAGAAACTTTGTTTTTTGACAATATTTAATCATAAGATATTTTTTTTATGTTTCTTTTTTATTAACCTCTAAATTTTTACAGTTATGAAAAGAAAATTGTTGATTCGGTGTGGCTTACAGTCACTACAGCAGGCAGTCTTTGCAAACTTTACAATGTTGACAAGCGAAACCAGCGGAAAAAAGGAAAAAAGTGCTTTCGATGATGTGGGTGGCGTACATGCAGTAGGTTAATGTAGTAGGTTAAAATTAAAGTTGCTTTAGAAGGCAGTGTGCGAAATCACACTGTCTTCATTTTATTGAATTTATTTTAATGATTATTAATTAAAAATAGTTAACCATGAAAAATTCATCACCGTTTCAGAATGTCGTAACAGTATTTGATAAGTTCAATTTTAATAGTTTTTGTAGCACCGGCAAGGGACGTAATAATGTGCAATGTCGTAAATTTGCTGGCTTTCGTCAGAGACAGGGCTTGAAAAATTTTAGGCAACAAATAGCCTATCAGAAAATGCAAGCCACAATGTGTTAGTTTTTACCTTATTTTTCATCGTTTTAAGTGTTTTTTCTTTTGAGAGTTTTTGAGGTGTGCCATCCGTACGGTACACCTCTTTTTTTTGACAAAAATTCTATTATATATTAATATAGCTAGATCTTTTTTGATCTTTGCTAATAAGGATCTTTTTTAAATTTTTTTTGTATTGTTAAATCTTTTAAAATTAAAAGTAATGAGTGAGATAAAAATTGACATCGGCATTAAAAATATAAATAATACCGATGACTTCTTTTTAGTTCTACAGAAGGGAGAAATAGATGTAGCCGAAGCTTGGCTAGCAAATGTAGAAAATAATCCGTCCCAATTTCCTCAATATCAATCAGCTCGTTGGTTGGCTGATAGGAAGTTGCAAATTGCTTTTTATAAGAATCTTAATGAAAAGGGCTTCTTACCCCTGCCTTTCCAACGCAGTAAAGAGCAAGCCCAGGAAGAGTTGATTCAGATGTTTAATATTAAAGACACGAACGCTTTTAAAATGGTTTTAAAAGAAGCTGGTCAAGGGAAAACTGATAAAATACAATTAGCAGTTAGATGGTTAAAGCATATTGAAAAAAATTTAGCCATATTTCCGCAGTACGCTGGTTTGACTTATTGGTTTGAAGAGAGGCGTAAAGATATTCATGACATAGAAATGATTTGGCGTAGCCACTGAGTAGGTTTACCACACAAGTATTAAAAAAGTTCACCATTCTAGTATCGAAGTATTAAATAAACGTTTCAATAAAACGTAAATCTTCTATAAAATAAAAACAAACTCGCAAAACGAGTTTATTTTTTTTGTGCGCCCAGCAAGATTCGAACTTGCGACCTTCTCCTTAAAAGGGAGCTGCTCTACCGACTGAGCTATGAGCGCCTAATTTTAATTTTAACTTAATTAACAAAATAAAACTGCCCAAGGCAGAAATATATTAAAGATAATAACAAACTGCTTTAGAAATGGCAATAGTTGCCTTTGTTTCTACTTTATGTTTTAATATTATTTGTTGTTACTAGTAGAATAAAGCCATCTTAGCTCAGTTGGTAGAGCAGCTGTTTTGTAAACAGCAGGTCGTCGGTTCGAGACCGACAGATGGCTCCAATAATTTAAAATTACCGCTCGAGGCGGTAATTTTTATTTTATAGCTATTATGCTATAATAAAGAAAAATAAATTTGACCATAAAGAAAAATAAATTTGACTATTATGAACAAACACAACGCCTTTAAATTATCATTTGTTTTGCTGGCGGTAATTGTTTTAAGTGTAATCGTTTGGCGCTTAAAAGAAGATCCACGCACTTTACAAAAACAATCTTCACCAGCTATTTCTTCTGTTTTTGAAACAGTAAAAAATAAATTATCTGGACAGGAAAAAATTAAGCAGTTTGCTAGTTATGAAGATTTGAAAAATTTTATGTCCGCCAATGCTTCTAATTCTTATGATGGTATGGTCGGCGGCATTGTTCGTAGTGGTCTAAAAACTCTTGATGCTGTTGCTCCTTCTTCTGCGGTTATGGAAAAGGGAACAGCTTCAGGAAGTGAAATAGCCCCAATAGCTAATCAGGCTGACAGTCAAAAAACTACTGACTATTCTAAGACCAATGTCCAAGTAGAAGGCGTTGATGAGGCTGATATTATTAAAACCGACGGTGCCTACGTTTATGCCGTTACGCAAAAAGATTTATTTATTATTAAGGCTTTTCCGGCTTCACAAGCTGAAACCGTGGCTAAAATAGAATTTAAATCTTTTCCTAGTGATATTTATATTTCTGGTGACCGTTTAGTAGTTTTTGGTTATGATGATCAAATCTTGAATCAACCATTCTATCGCTCTTTTATTCGTCCCAACTCTTTCGCCTTTGTAAAAATTTTTGATATTAGCGACAAGAAGAATCCTAAACAAGTTAAAGATTTGAGTATTGAAGGTAATTATACTGACTCCCGTTTAATCAATGATCAATTATATTTTATTACCAATAATTACTCTTATGGTGGTGATCCGATTTTGCCACGTATTGTGGACGGTGGAGAAGTTATTAGTAGTAAATGTTCTGGTGTTGAAAAATGTGTTATGCCACCAATTTATTATTTTGATATTCCTTATAGTTCTTATAGCTTTACCAATATTACGGTTTTAGATATTAAAAATGATCAGGAAAAACCAAGTAACTATATTTATCTTCTGGATGGTGGACAAAATTTATTTGTTTCTCAAAGTAATATCTATATTACTTATACTAAATATTTGAATGAATATGATTTGGAAATGGAGGTTACAAGAGAGGTTATTTTTCCTCTTTTAAATACTTCGGATAAAGATAAAATTTCTAAAATTGAAGCTACGGATAATTTTATTTTAAGCGAGGCCGAGAAACGCCAAAAAGTTAATAGTATAATTGAGCGTTTTGCTTCTTCTTTGGCCATGGAAGAACAAAATAAATTACAAAAGACTATTGAGGATAAAATAGAGCAGAAGTTTAAAGAGAAAGAAAAAGAAATGGAAAAAACCATGATTTATAAAATTGCCATTAATCCCAAAGCTGAGGAAAAATTAGTTTTTAAGGCTACGGGTGAGGTCCCCGGTAGTGTTTTAAATCAATTTTCTATGGATGAAAATGGTGCTTATTTTAGAATAGCTACTACTCAACACGCTCGTTGGTCACGTTTTGCTAAAGAAGAGAAAAAGTCTACTAATAATCTTTATGTTTTAGATGAAAATTTAAAAACCATTGGTGCTTTAGAAGATGTG
>JALOQQ010000057.1 GCA_025453315.1 Planctomycetota bacterium | reverse complement strand
AACAAAGGCTGAAGCCGGAGGATAACCGTTAGCGTCATTATAATAGAGTTCGAGAGCAGTTTTGAGTTGTTTAACATCGGCTATACGTTTAGCATCACGGGCCTTCTCTCTGGCTGATTGGAGGGCTAAGACGGAAAGAGTAGCTATAATAGCGATAATAGCTATTACCACGAGGAGCTCGATGAGGGTGAAGGCGGAAGAAGTTCTTTTATTATTATTTAAACTAATGTTTAAATACTTCTTACTACTTAAACCTAAGACAGAAAGTCTATTAAAGTTCTTTCCCTGTTTTTTAAATAGAAACATAAATATTTATTTAATTTATAAATTTATTAAATATTAATACAATTATATCAAAAAAAATAAAAAAAACCACCCATTTTATAACAATTAATTTATGATAAAAACTATTTTAAACCATCATAAAATTCTTTAACTTTATTTTGCCAGGAAAAATCTTGCAAAACCCTTTCTCTTCCCTGTCTTCCTAATTTTTCTCGCAAAGACTGATCTTGAATTAAAGTTACTAACGAATCAATTATCTCTTTATTATTTTCAGAATCAATTAAAAGTCCGTTTACATTATTAACAACTGCCTCAGGAACTCCGCCAGCTTTTCCAGCCACAACCGGTTTTCCTACTAAATTAGCCTCTAGATAAACAATACCAAAACCCTCAAAATCACCACTAAGATCACGAGAGGTCATTATAAATATATCGCAAGCCTGAAAATACTGCCATTTATCTTCCTCAGAAACAGAACCTAATAATTCAATATTTAAATAATTTTTATTATTTGTATAATTCCCATTAGCTTTTTTTTCATCCAACGAATTACCATTATTTGTTTTATTTCTTTCTGTTATTTTGGCAATTTCGTCTAAAATCTCTTTTTTGGTTTTTTCTAAATTTTCTTTTTCCTCTCCTTCGCCAATAATTAAATAAACTATTTTTTGGTTTGTTTTTTTTATTACCTCTGACAAGGCTTTCATTACTAAATCAAAACCCTTTCTTTTCACTAATCTACCGGCACTCAAAATAATAATACTATTTTGATATTTATTTTTAATTTCTTGAACCTTATCCTGTTTAGTAATAACAGCTTGCGGATCAACGCCAGGGTTAACAACTTTTATTTTTCCACTTAATTTCAAATCTTCTTTTTTTATTAATTCGGCTGTATAACTATTAGCACAAATTATAAAATTAGCTTTCTTTAAAATTTTAAACATTAGTTTTTTCTTTCTTTCCTGCTTACAAGCAAAACTAAAATCCATGCCATGAAAAACTATGTCATATTTAAAAGAGAGAAAAAAAGATAAAAAATAAGCAACCGTACCAAGTGGTAAAATCTGACCAACAATTACTCGGTCTATTTTATATTTCTTAATAGCTTTAAATAATTGCCAAATAGCTGGCAACCAAACAGGAATTATTCTTTTATTAAGCAATTTTTCAGTATCACTTAAAACAAAAATGTTATTAGGTTTAGGCCAAAATTTTACTAAATTATTATAATAATTAGCTACTCCGCCTTTGAAGGGTTGGTATTCTAAAGTAAAAAGTAAAGTGCGCATAAATATTATTATTTAACTAATTCGCTGTTCTCTTCTGAAGCAACCGTATTTTTCTTTCTAAATGACCTTATAATACTAAAAACATCTTCGCGTCTTATTCCTTTAAACAAAAACAAAATCAAAAAGTAAGCCAAAGCACCAATGGCACTGACTAGGAAAAAGTTTAAACTATTCTTAAGCGGTAAAATAACCAACACCATGGCCAGAGAAGCCCCCAAAGCTTTAAGTAAAATTTTAAGATTCTTTTTAAAGCTATAATTAATTAATTTAGAAGACCAATACATTCCTAAAATAAAAATAAAAAAACTACTAACTAAAGCGGTAATACTAGCACCAAGAGCTTGATAATGAGGAATTAAAATAACATTCATTATCACACTCAAAATAGTGGCCCAAACCATATTCCAAGTATTTCTGGCTTGACGATCACAAGCGTTAAGTAAAGAACCGATAGGAAAATTTAAAAAAATAAAAAACAAAGCAATGATGGAAATTTTAAGTGGCCAAATCGCTTCTATGTAGTCAGCCTTAAAAACTAGCACCACCTTATCAGCCAAAAGAAAAATACCAAAAATAATTGGCAAAGAAATAATCGTTAAATAATTAATAGCCCTTTCAAAAGAAATTTTTAATTGTTCACGATTGTTCAGCCAATAAAAACTCATCGCTGGATAAAGTGAGGCTGTAAACGCCATCGGCAAAAATTGTAAAGCAAAAATAATTTTAAAAGCTACCTGATATAGACCGACTTGGCGATCACCAGCTAAAAGTGATAATAAAACCGAATCCAAATAAGTATAAACTCTTTGAAAAATAGCATAAATGGCAAAAGGTGCAGTAATAACAATTAATTGCCGAATAAGCGGACGATTCCAAAATAATTTTATTGGCACCCTTATCTTATGACGGACAACCCAAAAAGAATAAAAAAAGTTACAAATACTAGCAACCGCCAAGGGTAACATTACTAAACGCACTTCAGCACCTAAACCAATACCAATTAATCCCAAAACCATCACGATAACTTGGAAACAAATTGAGGAAATGCTTTCAAAAAAAAGATTATGATAAGCTCTGACTACAGAAAAAAAGATACCAGAGAAAGAATCAAAAACCATGGAAATTAAAGAAATGTAAACTAACTGCCTTGTAACGCCATCGTAAGGAAGAACATTAATAATTATGGCTACGGCTAGAATTGAGATAAAAAGCAAAGGAATCTTCAAGGAAAGTATATTACCCAGTAAAGACGGGCTATTACTATTATCTTTAGCCGCTTCCCTAGTCAAAACATTACCCAAACCCAAATCAACTATCACTGAAAAAATAGTAGTAAAAGAAATAGCAAAATAGTATTTTCCTAAATTTTCCGGACCAAGATAGCGAGCTAAAAGAGCAAAATAAGTAAAAGTGAGTACCTTTTGGATAATTAGGGCTACGGTCAAATAAGAAGTATTACGGGCAATATTGCTGACTTTATTCATATAATCGTATTATAACAACTCTTGATTAAATTTCAAAGTTATGATAGCATTCAAGCATATAAAAAGAATTAATTTAAGTCGGGATATCAGATTAAACCCGCATTTTCTAATTTTATGAAAAAGGACATTCATCCTAAATATCACACTAACGCTACCACTCGCTGTGCTTGTGGAACAGTTTTTGAAATTGGTTCAACCGAACAAGAAATGCATGTTGAGTTATGCTCTAAATGTCATCCTTTTTATACCGGTAAACAAAAACTAGTTGATTCCTCTCGCCGCGTTGAAAAATTTGAAGCTAAAGTTAAGGCTAAAGAAGGCGTTCAAGACAGAAAGGGCAAAAAAGCTAAACAAGCTGCTCGTTCCCTAGCTAGAAAAACTAAAGGAGTGGTTGTGAAGATTAAAAAGTAGCTATTATACTCAGATAAAAAAAGCAATTGTTTTTTTCAATTGCTTTTTTGATAGGAAAATATTTTAAATTAATTTATGTACGAAGCTGTAAAAAAACAACTAGCCGAATTGGAACAAAAGTTATCTGACCCAAAAATCGTTTCCGATTTAAAAGAGATGACGGCTATTTCCAAAAAACACTCTGCTTTAAAAGAAGTGGTGACTTTAGTTTGTGAATTGGAAAAAGTAAACTCTGACATTTCTGGTAATAAAGAAATTATTGAAAATGAAAAAGATGAAGAACTAAAAAAGATGGCTCTCGATGAATTAAAAGGATTAGAAGAAAAAGAAATTGAATTAAAAGATAAAATAGACGAAGAATTAAACCCAGCCAATCCTAATGACGGCAAAGACGTTATTATGGAAATTCGCGCTGGAACTGGTGGCGATGAGTCAGCCCTTTTTGCTGCTGATCTTTTTCGCATGTATTCACGTTATTGTGAAAGAAACGGTTGGAAAATAGAAATGATTGATTCTAATAGTATTGGTATTGGTGGTTTTAAAGAAGTTATTTTATCGATTAGCGGACAAAAAGTTTTTTCTTTCTTAAAATATGAAGGTGGTACTCACCGCGTCCAACGTGTTCCAGAAACAGAAAAACAAGGACGTATTCATACTTCTGCCGCTACAGTTGTTGTTTTACCTCAAGTAGAAGAGGTGGATATTGAAATAAAGGCTAATGAAATACGTATTGATACCTATTGTTCTTCTGGTCCAGGCGGACAGAGCGTAAATACCACCTATTCAGCCATTCGCATCACTCACTTACCAACCGGTCTAGTCGTTACCTGCCAAGATCAAAAATCTCAACATCAAAATAAAGAAAAAGCCTTACAGGTTTTACGCTCCAGACTTTATGCTTTAAAAGAAGAAGAAAGAATGAAAAAAGAATCAGCCGCTAGAAAAAATCAAGTTGGTTCAGGAGATCGCAGTGATAAAATTAGAACTTACAATTTTCCCCAAGATCGCGTTACTGATCATCGTCTTAAAATATCTTGGCACGGTTTACAAAAAATTATGGATGGTGATATCGAAGAAATCATCCAAGCTTTACGCCAATACGAAAGAGATTTGCGCAGCGGCAAGGCTCAAATTATTACTGGCAGTGATGATGAAGAATAACAAAAGAAAGCAGTCTGATGGACTGCTTTTTGTATAAAAAATAAGTTTATTTTTCTTATGAATGATTTAATAAAAAACAATAATATTAAAATAGAAAAAAATAACACGACTATTAAAGAGGCTTTGCGCAAAACAATCTCCGCTTTTCAATTTGCTAAACTAGAGAATCCCCAATTAGAAGCAGAAATATTAATTTCTTCTCTTCTCAAGAAAGATCGTTCTTTCATATTTGCTCATCCAGAATTAAGCTTAAAACAAAATTTTATTAAACAACTAAAATCTTTCACTAAAAAAAGAATGGCTAATTATCCCTTGGCCTATCTCTTGGGACAAAAAGAATTTTACGGTCTGAATTTTAAAGTTAATAAAAACGTTCTTGTTCCCCGCCCAGAAACTGAATTATTTATTGATCACTTATTAAGTAAAAAACAATTACACAATAATTCCCTTTTTATTGATTTGGGTACCGGTTCGGGCTGTATTAGTATTAGCTTAGCTAAAAACATTAACGGCCAAGACAATGCCTTTATTGCTGGAGATATTTCTAGTGCCGCTTTAAAAACTGCTCTTAAAAATGCTAAACAAAATAAAGTCTTTAATAAAATAAAGTTTTTTAAAAGTGACCTTCTCACAAAAATATTTTCATTTTTAGATGAAAAATATTTTAATAATAAAAGAAAGTTTACAGCTAAACCAAGATTAAGTGAAACTAAAACAAAATCAAAGTCAGCCAACTATAAGAAAATAGAAAATTTAATTATCACAGCCAATCTTCCTTATCTCACCCCCCAACAAATTAAAAATTCACCAAGCATTTCTCAAGAACCTTATTTAGCTTTAGAAGCTGGGTCAGACGGTTTGCATTATTATCAAAAACTCTTTAAACAATTAGCTACTTGGGATAAACTTTCTTATTTTATCAAAACCATTGTTATGATAGAAATAAATCCTAAGCAAAAAAATATTGCCAAGAATTTAATTAAAAAATCATTTCCTCAAGCTAAAATAGAAATAAAAAAAGATTTAGCCAAGAAAGAAAGATTGATAATAGTAAATTTATAAAATAAACAATAATCTCTTTTTGATATTAAAAAACTGTCATCTAATAAATAGATTTTATAAAATAAAAAAAGGCTGCTTTAAAAGGCAACCTTTTTAAATTCTAAAATTGTCTTTTTCAATGGTAGCTATTTAATCTCTTAATATTTCTGCTAAAAACTATACGATCTACCTAGTATCATAAACCTTACCAAGCATCTTTTCAGTAATGTTTTCACTAATTTTCGACACAACCTTTAAACTAAAATCTTTAGTAGCTAAAATACTGCGGTATAGCTTGAAACTTTGATTAGCATCATTAATCAAACTAATAATACTACCATCCTGACAATTAATTTCGTTAGCATTAAGAGTCGCTAACACTGAGAAATTATTACTACTTAATGGCAATGAGTATTTTTTTAACCACTCTTCGCTATAAGTTAAGGCTGGAAAACAAATAAAACTACAATCATCGCCAACCGTATAAATAACTCCTTTAGTAGCATTAGGCTCTAATTCTTCACTACTGGCCGCATCAATTTTATCAGGAAAAACACTATTATAAACACCGTCAAAGCAGAGTGTTTTAGCTAAATCAATAGCGTTTGGTGAGGGCCAATCTTTAGTAGTCGCATCTTCTTCCAAAAGAATTAAAAAACGATCATTAGATTTTCTGGCAAAATGAGCAAAACTCCGCAAAAGATTATTAGCGTTTTGACGACCAATTTTTTGTTTGTAAAAATCATAATCAAATTGATAAGCACAAACAGAGTCTTTAGTCTGACTAACGATAGTCATTAGAGCTTCGGCTATTTTTTTCAAAAAATCCGCCTCCGAACTTTGGGAATTTTTTTTAATTCCAATATTCAAGCGCAAACTAACATAGCGCCCTGATTCCCAGGAATCTCTTAAAGCTGATAGTACATTTACTTTCATGGCTGATTTATTTAAAAATTTATAATATTTTAAAATGAACAAAATTAATAATGATTAACTTAATTAATTTTTGATTAATAAAATCAATCTCTTTATACTAAGTAAAAAGAGATGTTTTGTCAAAACTACACAATAAAAGAGGCAGTTTAGCCTCTTTTATTAATTGCCAATATTATAATTTTAAATAATTTTTTATAAAG
>JALOQQ010000056.1 GCA_025453315.1 Planctomycetota bacterium | reverse complement strand
TTTAAAAGACGGCTCTAATTTATTGGATCCGAAAAAAATAAGTAACTTTAATTTATCCCAATTAGAAGATTATTTAAAAAGTTTTAAAGAAATTTCCTATTTTGAATTTAAATTTTACCCTTCTTTTATTGAAAAGGTCCCTAGTTTATCCGATCGTATTGAAGTGAAAATACAAAAATAAAATTACATCCAAAAAAGTATTTAATAAAAAAAACGGGATATTAAATCCCGTTTTTTTATAGGTGAGTTTATTTTTTGTTTCTATAAACAATATCCGCTATTTCTTTGGCTAATTTAATTGCTTCTATTAATGATCTTTGATGTAAATTTCGACCAATTGCTAATCCTTTAGCTCCGGATATATTCATTTGTAAATTAATATTTTTTAAAAATTCGGTTTCGTTTTGTCTGGCACCACCGACGCATATTACGCCAGTACGTCCGGCAGCCGCTACCACTTCGCGATATCTTCTAGCTGTTTCTTCGGTACCGTCATAAGGGTATTTTACTTTAACAAAATCAGCCCCCAAACAAGCAGCTACTCCAGCGCCGCCGGCAATAAGATGAATATCATCTTCATTGCTAATATTTTTACCGCGAGGATACATCCAAATAATTGCTAGAAGACCATTTTCATGCGCTTGGCGTACGGCCGAAGCGGCATGTTTTAATGATTTGGCTTCGTACTCACTACCAATATAAACTGTATAACCGATGCCAACTATATTTAAGCCGCTTTGTTTTTTAAATTTTACAACATCTTCTACTTCGGCCAAGTTGGCACTATAAGAATCTTGCTGGGTTCCTGGAACTAAGTTAGTACGTGAGTTGAGTTTTATGATATAGGGCACCTTTTTATAATCCATGCCATAGCGAGCGATTAGTCCTAATTGAGCGGCAAAGACTCCGATTTCGGCCTTAGCAGCGATTTGAAAAAGATGTTCTGGACTAGCATCTTCCGGGGAGATATCCTTGTTAGGGTTATAAAAATCTGAATTTAAATGTTCAACCTTTTGATCGCCGGCAAAAAGCACTAACTTTCCGGTATTTTTGGTAGCTAGTTTAAAGTTTTTGCGATATTCCGCTTGTTTAGCTTTGGGCACAGACAAGGGAATGATAAAAGTTTCTTTTTTCATAGATTTATTATAGTTATTTTATAATATTTAAATCTCTTGATTTTTATGGTATGATAAGAATAAGTCTCCTTATTTATTTTACCACACTATGGAAAATGATAAAAATTTAAACAGTAATAATCTTGATTTAGATAAATATCAGGATTTGGGCGGAATTAGTACAAAAAAATTAGAATTTGGTTTATGGGTTATTTCTCATAAACGAATGTTTTTAAGAGTAGTAGTTATTGTTTTAGCTATTGTTGCTTTTGGTTTTTTAGCTTACCCTACTTATTATTATGCTAAGTATTTTTTACATGAACGTCGTCAAGAAAAATTATCTGCTCAAGATCTATCGGCTATCAATATTACGGCTAGCAAAAACGTTGCTCAACCCTTAATCGTTTCAGCTCTTAAAACTTTTACGGTTAATAAAAAAACCGATTCTTATGTAGAAGTGGAAAATCCTAACGATAAGTATTTTTCTTATTTCAGTTATTGTTTTATGGAAGGAGAAAAAGAAATTGGTTGTGATTCAGCTTTCGCGTTTCCAACAGAGAAAAAATATATTTTAACTTTAGCTAAAGAAGTAGAGAAGATAGGTTCTTTGAGTTTTAAGATTAAAACCACTTCCTGGAATAGAGTAGATTTACATAAGTATCCTAATTGGCCAGCTACTTTATTAGAACATACTAATTTCAAATTTGATAATGTTAAGTTCAGTACCGGAGACTCTACTGGTTTATCCGATAAGATTAATTTAAATCTTTTGGAATTTTCAGTAGTAAATAACACAGCTTTTAGTTATTGGGAAGTTCCTTTAACTATTGTTTTATATAGCGGTGCCCAGGTGGCGGGTATTAATCATTATGTTTTAGAGGAATTTATTTCTGGTGAAAAGAGAAATGTACAAATAGTATGGCCCAATTTAACTGGTTCGGTTTCTGATGTTAAAATTTTCCCTAATTTAGATATTACTAGTGATGGCGTTTATATGAAAATTGATAACGTTGGCCAGAAGATGGAAAAAAATAACACCAATCAAACCGATTATACAGATTATCAACCATGAAACGTCTTTTTTTATATTTAAAGAATTTCGATTGGGCTCTTAGTGCGCCCATTATTTTACTCTCTTTATTTGGATTGATAGAGATTTATAGTGTTGCTCTAGGCAGGGGAGCGGCTGATTTTTTTAATTTTAAAAAACAAATTCTTTTTATTGTTGTTGGTATTGTTTTACTTTTTGTTTTTGCTGTTATTGATTTCTATTCTTTAAAAGGGTTGGGGCGTTATTTATACTTTTTTGCAGTTTTTATTTTAGTTTTGGTTTTATTATTTGGTCAAACAGTTAATGGTACTAAGGGATGGTTTTATATTGGTGGTCTGGGTATTCAGCCAGTGGAGTTTGTTAAAATTATTTTAATTATCTTTCTCTCTCATTTTTTTTCTAGTTTAGCTACTCGTGTTCGGCCCTGGCAACATTTAATACTTTCCGGTATTACTAGTTTTATTTTAATTGCTTTAGTATTATTGCAACCTGATTTTGGTTCGGCGGCTATTTTGGCTTTTATTTGGCTATTTATGATTTTACTGGCTGGATTTCAGCGTAAATACTTTTTGGTTATTGCTGGGTTGGCAGTAGTTCTTTTTATTGTTTCCTGGTTCTTTTTCTTTAAAGATTATCAAAAAGATCGTATTTTAACTTTTATTAATATTAAAACTAAAACTGAGGAGAGTTACAATGTTTCACAAGCTATGATCGCGGTTGGTTCGGGTGGTATTATTGGTCGTGGTATTGGTTTTGGTTCTCAATCTCAGCTTAAGTTCTTACCGGAAGCTCAAAATGATTTTCTTTTTGCTGTTATTTCTGAAGAATTAGGTTTTTTTGGCATCTTTTTAGTTTTAGCTTGTTTTGCTGTCTTTTTTTGGCGAGCTTTAGCGGCTCTTAAGAAAGCGAGTAATGATTTCGGTATTTTTATTATTTTGGGGACAATGGGCTTGATTTTTATTCAAATGTTTATTAATATTGGTATGAACATAGGCTTGGTGCCGGTTGTCGGTTTATCCTTGCCTTTTGTTAGTTACGGAGGAAGTTCAATGTTGGCCAGTTATATTTTGGTTGGTATTATAGAAAATATTATTATAAAATCAAAAGTTAATTATTAAATAAGAAACGACTGTTATGAAACTAACACTACAAGCTAAAAGCAGAGAAGAAGGGAAAAAGACAGAGGGTTTTATTATCCCAGCTGTTCTATATGGTCCAAACGTTAAGCAAAACTTGATTTTGCAGATTAATCGTACTGAGGTTGAAAAAGTATTCGCCGAAGCCGGAGAATCAACTTTAATTGACTTAGCCGTTGATAATAATCCTCCGGTTAAGGTTTTGATTAAAGACGTTCAAAAACATATAACCAAAGACACTTTAAGTCACATTGATTTTTATCAGGTTGACATGCATAAGGAAATAACTACCGAAATTCATCTTAATTTCATTGGTGAATCTAAGGCCGTTAAGGAATTAGGCGGTATGTTGATTAAGAACTATGATCATATCGAAGTAAAATGTTTGCCAAGTGACTTGGTGAACCACATTGATATTGATATTTCAATTCTTAAAGAATTTGGCGATCATATTTCTCTTCACGATTTAAGTTTGCCAACCGGTTTAAAACTGGTTCACGAAACCAACGATATGGTTGTTTCAGTGATGGAGCCTAAAGTTCAAGAAGAAGAACCTGCTCCAGTTGCTGAAGCCACTGCTCCAGCCGCAGACGCCGCTAAAGGTGTTGATGCTGCTAAAGCCGGAGAAAAGAAGTCTGAAGAAAAAAAATAAAAATTATTCATTAATCTCAAGGAGGATGGAGAATAATAATAAACAATTAGAGGATAGTATAAAAAGATGGAGAAGGGCCTTCCTTATCTCTGTCTTTTTGTTTCTTTTTACCTTATTAGCAGTAATTTGGTATAGTTTTCAGGCTAATTATTTTAAAAAAATTAGCGATCTTACCCTAGAAAAAGTATTAAATAAAAAAGTAGTTACAGAAGACGAAGAAACGCCACCCGCTAATTGCACTAATTGCGTTAGGCGCTATATTGATGGGGTGTTTGTTGAAAAGGGCAAGGAAAATGTTTTTCCTTTAGCAGTTATGATCGACAATCTTTTGGAAGCTCGTCCAGCTTTTGGCTTAGCACAAGCTAATTTGGTTTATGAAGCCGAGGCTGAGGGTGGTGTTACTCGTTATTTAGCCGTTTTTGCTAGTAGTGATAAAGTAGAAAAAATTGGTCCAATTCGTAGTGCACGTCCTTATTTTATTGATTGGGTAGAAGAATTATCATCAGCTTATATTCATTGCGGCGGCAGTCCAGACGCTTTAGCTAAAATTGTTGCTGATAATGTTTTAGATTTAAATGAGTTTTATCATGGCGATTTGTTTTGGCGAGAAGAGGGAAGAGATGCTCCTCATAATATTTTGAGTTCAACTAATAATTTGCGCGATTATTTGGTTGATAAAAAAATAGATTCAGGTAAATTTTTACCTTGGCAATTTAAAGAAGAGGCTTCAACTAAAAAAGAATTAGTTAAAGATATTGAAATTAATTTTCAGCCAGCCACTTATGCTGTTAAATGGCAATATAATAGCTCTACTAATGAATATGTTCGTTATTTAGGAGGTGAAAAATATCAAACGGCTGAAGGCCTAGATATTAGAGCTAAAAATATTATTATTCAAACCACAAAAAAAGAAGTGTTGGATGATAAGTTGAGATTAAAATTGGAAGTGATCGGCGAAAATAAGGCGGTTATTTGTTTGGATGGCGCTTGTCAATTAGGAACTTGGAAAAAAGTTGATAGTAGTAGTCGTACTCGTTATTACTATAATAACGGCGATGAGGTTAAATTTAATGCCGGTACAACTTGGATTGAAATAGTGGGCGAAAAAACCAAAGTTGATTTTTAATTTTAAAGAGGGTTATTTATTTGTAATATATAAATTTATATAAAAAGAAAGCAGAGATTTTTGTCTCTGCTTTTCTGTTTTTATTTTTTTTGTTTACGATCTTAAGCCATTCAAATATTCTTTTATTATGGCTAATAAACAAATTAGACTAAATAGCATTCTGTAGCGCCAAGACCATAATGGAAAATTGTGCCAAGTTGTTTGGCGACGCGATATACTTCTATTTTGCATTTTTATAAAGATTTAATGGTTTGTTTAATATTTTTTTCAGAAATATCTAACTCATCTAATAATTGTTTTTGATATTGGCAATTACTTTTTTTAGCTAAACTTAATAATCTTTGAGCGCATTTTTTAATAACAATTTTAGTTTCTTTGGTAGTTAATTCTTCGCCATCATTTATTATGGAGCTAAAGTTGTCCATCTCCATAAAAAGTATGCATAAGTCTTCAAAAGAATAGCTATTAATCATGACATCACTGATATAAAAATTTAATTTTATTAGCGAGCTATGTGATTCTATCTCTACGACGCTATTTATTTCAATTTGTTTTATTAATTCTGCGCCCTTGGGAAAAATTTTAAGATTAAGAATTGAATCAGACTCTCTATTACTATGAGATGGTAATAGTGTAGCTATTAATATTTCTAAAGTTGTTTTGGCTTTCCGCGCTAATTCAATTCTCTTATTATCCAATTGGGTTATTTTTTTATATTCCAAATTATAATCACCATTGGAACCAGAAAGATTTTGCTCGGCTGTTATTAATTCTTTAAAAATTTTTTCAAATTCCGGAGAGACGCAAATGTGTTGTTTGGGGGCTTCGCGAAATGTATTTATTAATACTATAAAAACTATAGCGATTCCGATAAAAAGATAAATAATTTTTCTTTTTGTTTCGAAATTAATTCTGGTTTTCTGTTTTTCTTCCATGATTTATGATTTTTAAGTTTATTTATAATTATTTTTAAAATTGTCAAAGCAACAAAATCTTGTATTTTTAACACATATTTCATAATTAGTCAACATTAATTATTTAATATATTTAATAAGTATTTATTGAATTTATTTAGCTAATAACTATTAAATAATAGTTTTCTAATTAAATATAATTAAATAATAGTTTTTTTAAAAAATAAGCAGGAATTTTTGATTCCTGCTTGATTATTACTTGGTTTTTTTAAAAAACCGTTAGTTAAAAATTATTACAATAGTTGCAAAAAGACCGTAGCCCAAAACGGCAAATAACATGATTGTTATTGCCCACATTGAAAAAAATCTTTTTGTACCCCAAAGATGCCAATTAAAAATAAATTGGTATTTTTGTTTTTCAAAAATTCTCCTGATTACATCCATTGCTCAAGGTTTTTTAATTGTTATTAAATTTTTTTAGACCATTGAATTTTGTACGAGTTTCTATTTTCAATATAGTCTTCTCCTTAATCTTTGTCAATTTTAAAAAAAGCAGAGATTTTCTCTGCTTTGGTTGCTTTATTCTTTTATTAATTTGTAACTTTGATTTTGGAGTTGTAAAAAGTAGACACCGCTTGGCCAATTTAAATTAGATAGTTCAATAACGTTTTGATTGGTCTTGATGAAAAATATGATTTTTCCGCTAATATCGGTTATAGTTACTGATTCATTTTTTACCTTTTCGTTAGTAATTTGTTTAATCAGCAATTTGTCATAGAAAGGATTAGGAAAAATTTTTATTTCTTCATTTAAAGTACCTTTTATTTGAACTTGAGCGC
>JALOQQ010000055.1 GCA_025453315.1 Planctomycetota bacterium | reverse complement strand
ACCATCATACTCTCAACCACAGTATATAGCTATTTCTGATGATGGCACCAGATTAGTTATAGCTCCATCACAGAATGAGTATGATAATTATGCTTATTTTTATCAAAAATAAAAAAATAATAATTAAAAAAACACCGGTTAAATACCGGTGTTTTTTGTTTAAACTTGACACATTCTCAATATTTGCTATTATATCTTTATACAAATCAATTTTTATCACAGACAGCAAGCAACCATAAGACTTGCCGAGATAAAAGAAATGCTTGAAAAAGCTTTTTTGCTGTCTGTGTTAGAACACAGATTTTTTGTTTTTTAAGGATTAAAAAGATTATTATTAATAAAATATATGGCTAAAACAAAAGTACAGAAAAGGGACATTTTAAACGGTTTGAAAGATAAAATCAGCCGTTCCAAATCCATTGTTTTTGCTAGCTTTAATGCCTTGGGCGTAAAGGAGAACGAAGACTTGCGTGTTAAATTGAGAAAAGAAAACAGCGAGTACTATGTTGCTAAAAAAACTTTACTCGGTATGGCTTTAAAGGATAGCGCTATTAGTGGTTTGGATGTTAAAAGTCTCGATGGTAAGGTAGCAGCCGTCTTCTCTTATCAAGACGAAGTTGCTCCCGCTAAAATCGTTTTCGATTTTAGAAAAGGCAAGGAAGATAAGATTAAATTTGTGGGTAGTATTTTAGAAGGAAAATTTCTTTCTGAAGTTGATACCATGGCTTTGGCTCAATTGCCAAGCAAACAAGAGTTATATGCTAAGTTAGTCGGTTCCTTAAATTCTCCAATTTCTGGTTTCGTTAACGCTTTGGCTGGTAACTTAAAGAATTTGGTTTATGTTTTAAAAGCTATTGAAGGAAAGAAATCTTAATTTAAGAACTTTTCTAAAACGAGCTAAAATTAATTTATAAATTATATAATAAAATTTCTTATTAATTAGTGAGCTAATTAGTAAGAAGAAAAATTTATGTCCGAAGAAAACAAGAATGTAGAAGTACCAGCTAAGTTTCAATCTCTCGTTTCTGAAATCGAGAAAATGAGCGTTTTGGATCTTGCTGAATTGGTAAAGATCTTAGAAGAAAAATTTGGCGTTTCTGCCTCTGCTCCAGCTATGATGATGGCTGCTGCTCCAGCTGCCGCCGCTGTTGAAGAAAAGACTTCTTTCAACGTTGAATTGACTGATGGTGGTGCTAACAAGATTGCCGTTATTAAGGTAGTTAGAGAAGTTACCGAACTTGGTTTAAAAGAAGCTAAGGATTTAGTAGATGGCGCTCCTAAGGTAGTTAAGGAAGGTTTAAAGAAGGAAGATGCTGAAGCTATGAAGAAGAAATTAGAAGAAGCTGGCGCTAAGGTTACTTTGAAGTAATTTAGATTAAAAGCTATAATAAAAAATCCGCTATTAGGCGGATTTTTTATTTGTAGGACTTATTTATTTTTTATTTTCCTTAATTGGTAAATTGCCGATTTCGTAAACTTTATCCCCACTTAAAATAAATAATTTTTTATCTGTTTCATTAGCAGTCACATCTTTAATGTCGGTAAACTTATCTAATTTATATTGAGCTAGGAATTGTCTATCTTCTTTACTGAAGACTACCAGGCGTTTATTTTCAGCTTCTAAAACATAGATGTTTTTTTCTAAAGCTAAAACTTTAGTTACGCCACTAAGTGCTGGGCTAACTGGACCCATGGCAAAGTTAGGATCTTCTTCTCCTTTAAAAAGACGAATAATTTGTTCGCCATTTTTAGTGGCATAAATATCGCCATCAATACTCAAATCAGAAAGGGAACTAGCGAAAGTTGGGTTATTGAGCCATTCACGTCTAATACTATAACCTTTATCCTGACGTTTTAAGAAACGATGAATTTGATTATTATCAAGTAAATAAACGCTGGTATTATAAGCTTCCATGTCTTTTACCGACATCTCAGTTGGTAAATCAATGTTTTCGTATTCAACTTCATTATTCTTAGTATCTAAAATAGCAACTTGTTTCTGACCCAACATATATATTTTCTTTTCATCAAGAGCAAAATATTTAATGCTACCGTCTTTAAGTTCTATTGGATTGATAGTTGGATCGGCTACTTTGATTTCATATACTTTAGCTGCTGCTGAGTCGTTAAGATATAATTTTCCAGTTTCAAATAACATTTTTGTTGGTGTGGCGCCAGAGATGCTAGAAAAGTCAGCTAAGGTGGTGGTGTTATCTACTCTAATAATATGTTGCACTCTTTCTTCTTGTTCTTGAAGCTTAACTAAAAAGTCTTGTTGACGTTTAATTTCAGCCGGGGTTGAGCTAGGTAATTTTTTTACCAGTTCTTTAGTCTCTTTAATAATTGCTTCCGCTCCAGTTTCATTTTCATAAAGCAAGAATGATTCAATTTGATTTTCTTTGCGATCAATTAGATCTAAAGTCTCTTGATTATTTTTCTTTACTAATTCTTTTTGTTTTTGAGTATTATCTAGAGAGACTTTAATAATAAAGAGACTAACAATAAGAATGAGGGCTAAGAAAAGAATTTTGGCGCGTTTATCTATTCTTTTAAACCAAGCTGAAATTTGTTTACTTTTTTTGACAATATTTTGTGGATTTAAAAATCTACCAACGATTAAAACTAGGTTTTTTATAATAGAACAACAATTCTTGCAAAGAGAGAAAAATTGTTGAGAATGTTTTTTAAGGGCTTGGCGATCAACTTTGATATTATTGGTGTAATGGCGACTCTTTTCAATAATGTGTTGTGGAGAAATTCTCTTATGGATATTACTTAAAGAGGAAAGATGTTTTTGTGGTAATAAACTTTTTATTTTTTCTATTAAATTTTGTAAAGTTTTTTTGATATTAATTAATCCAGCGGAGCTTAGTATTCTTTCGGTTTTTTCTTCTATCTTGTTTAATTGTGAAATAGAATGGTGAGCCGAATCTCGGTCGTGATACTCTATGGTTTTAAAATCAGCATTTTTAGCTATCAGAGCAAAAAAAGAGGTTAGGGAATTAACTTTACTTAATTCTCCCTTTAATATTTCTACCGCTTCTAAAGGATTTTCTTCGCTGACCAATTTGATAATCTCTTTTTGCATGACATATTCTGGCAAATCTTTGCTAAGAACCATGAAAATAGCATTTTCTGGTATTTGTCCGCTTAAAAGATCGGAAAAGAATTTACTAGGGGCGCGATTAGCATCCTCTTCTTCGTTTAAATTTAAAATTTTAAAATTTTCTCCTTTTTGATAAGCCAATAAAAGATGATTATCACCGACGTTGGAAAAATGTAATTCATTATTATAAATAACGCCAATAGTGGCATCAACTTGGCGACTGTCAATTTTAATTTTGTATTCTTCTAAAAAGTCATTTAAGCTTTTATTGACTTTTACGAGAACGCCCTCTAAAATATTCTCTATTTTTAAATCCGTCATTTTTTGACGGAGCATTATTTTCTCATCTTGATAATAACCTTTAGTAGCTTCTTCAATAATAAAATCAATTACTGCTTCAGATTCTTTTTTGTCGTGATGATTAACAGTTATAACGGCGAATAGTTTTCCGGCTAACTCTTCTTTTTCACTATCCGGTTGAGCTAAAAAAACCTGGCCAATAGCGGCTTCATTTGCCTTTTTGGCAGGCAAGGTTAAAAGAGAAATTTTTACTGGCATATGGGAAATATTATTTTTAAGAAAAGACGATTTTTTTCTTAAAAATTTTAAAAAAGTTATCTTTACAAAAAGGATTTTGCGTGTTATTATTATATCATAAAAATAACAGAAAAGGAAAGATTTTTTCGGGGAAATTATATAAATTATAGCAAATTCCATCTTCCTTTCATAAATCACATGCTTAATAAGCTTTTTGGTTCGCAGGCCAGAGTTAAGATACTTAAACTTTTCTTGCTTAATCCTGAAAAAAAATATTATATTCGTCAGATTGCTAGAGACTTGAAGTTGCAAGTTAATTCTGTGCGTCGTGAATTGGAAAACTTGAGAAAATTCGGCATTTTAATTGATCAGACTAAAACCATTGAAATTAGCGATTTAGAAAAAGCTCTTTTAAAAGAGAATGGTTTGAAATTGCCAACCTTTACCGAGACTAAAACGGTTAAAACTAATTCTCACGATGGTTTCTCTAATGATAGTTCGGTTAATAATTCGATTAATACTTTAGAAGTAAATAGTGAGCATAAAATAGAAAATAATGAAATTAATAGTGAATTGGTAGAGGAAGTGGGAAAGACTGAAAACAAACAAGAAAAAAAATACTATCAAGCTGATAAGGATTTTATTTTATTTAATGAATTAAAGTCTCTAATAGTTAAATCACAAATTCTTTCTGCTATTGAATTTGTTGATCGTTTGAAAAAAATTTGTCAGCCCCAATATTTAGTTTTAGGAGGTATTTTTGTTGGTCAAGAATCTGGTATTGATATTTTTATTGTCGGTGAAATTGCTAAGGAAGAATTGGTTAAGGTTATGAAAACTTTAGAAGAAGAGGTTGGTCGTGAAGTTAATTTTACGGTTATGGATCCAGATGAATTTAAATATCGTCGTGAAGTTACTGATGTTTTCTTATTCAATATTTTGGAGGGTAAAAAAATTGTGGTTATTGATGAAATTGGCAAGGGAAAAAGAAAATAAGATAGAAATTAAATTATTTTTTGTTGAATTATTTTAAGAAGAAAAACATTTTTTGTTGAATTATTTTAAAAAAATATTTTTTTAGATAATTTTATGTCAGAGATTAATACTACAACTATTTTTTATAAATCAGGGAAAGGGCGTCGCTTTTTCCTCTCTTTTATTTTAGTAATAATCGTTCTTTTAGGCTTTTGGTTAATAGTTAATGGTTGGCGAGCTTATCAGATTTATAAACACGCATTAGACGGTAAACGTAATTTAGAGCAAGCAGCTATCGCTTTTAATAATAAGGATTTATTAGGGGCGATAAATTTTGCCAGTTCGGCTAGCTCTGATTTTAAAGAAGTTTCTCAGGCTATCGAAAGTTCTAGAAATGATTTTATAATCAGAATTATTCCAGCTTTAAGGAAACAATTAGAAGATGCTGCTTATTTGGCAAAAACCGCCGAAATATTAAGTCGTTCTTTAAATCAGAGTTTAGAAATAGGACAAAAGGTAACTAAGGCATTAGGTGGTGAATTGAGTGGTAGTTTTGCTGATTTCACGGCTGAAGAGAAGAAAATGTTTATGCAGACGATTTATCAATCCGGTCCAGAACTCTATGGTTTGCGCGCTAATTTAAATTTAGCTTTATTGAATCTCGAACAAACCAGAGATGTTTGGCTATTTGGTCGCTTGCCAGCTAAGGTTGTGATTATTAAACAAGAATTGGAAGAGGGAATAAAGGCTTTAAATAAAATAATTCCACTTTATGAAACTTTGCCTTTAGTTTTTGGTTATCCTGACGAAAGTTCTTTTTTAGTAATGATGCAAAATCAAAATGAGTTGCGTCCGACCGGAGGTTTCTTGGGAACCTATGGTATTTTAACTACTAAAGATGGTGATATTAAAGAATTAAAAAGTGAGGATATTTATCATTTAGATATGCCGGTAAAGGATAAAATAAAAGTTGAACCACCAGCCCCTTTGAAAAAATATCTGGGAGTTAATTATTGGTATTTACGCGATGCCAATTGGTCACCCGATTGGCCAACAGCGGCGCAAAAAATAATTTGGTTTTTTAAAGAAGAAAATCGTTTAGCCAATCAACCACAAAAAGATTTAAAGATTCAAGGCGTTTTAGGTATTACGCCCGAGTTAGTTATTGATTTATTAACTCTAGTTGGTCCGATTAAGGTCGGCGACGCTGAATATAATCAAAATAACTTTTATGATCTTTTGCAGTATAAAGTAGAAATTTCTTATTATGACGAGGGTATTCGTTCTTGGGATCGAAAAAATATTATCGGTGATGTCTTAAAAGAATTGCAAGGCAAACTAAAACAATTACCAGCCAAAAAATGGCCGGAACTTTTAGCTTTATTAAATAAGAATTTAGAAGAAAAAGATATTATTATTTATTTAAGCGACGCTGATTTACAAAAAACCGTTATTAGTTCTGGTTTGGGCGGGGAAATAAAGCAAATTAACAGTGATTATTTAATGGTGGTAGATGCTAATATGGCTGCGCTTAAAACTGACGCGGTTATGGAAAAAAATATTTCCTATGAGTTAAAACAAGATAATAATGATTTGCTAGCTAGAGTCGCTATACGTTATAAACATAATGGTGGTTTTGATTGGAAGACTACACGTTACCGTAGCTACACTCGTATTTACGTTCCTCAAGGCAGTAAATTAAATAAAGTTTTTGGCTCAGATGGTTCTCAGGAAAGCGGTCAAGAAAATAATAAAACGTATTTTGGTGCTTTTGTTTCCATTGAACCAGGAGAAAGCGGAGAATTAATTTTTGAATATAGTTTGCCAGAAGAAATAAAAAAATTAATAGCTAGTGGAAATTATTCTTTATATCTTCAAAAACAAGCTGGCAACAGACAAAATATTGGCGTGTATTTGGTTTTAAATAAACCACCGACTTCCTGTAATTATAATTGTCAGATAAATAAACAGGGAATTAATTGGAATTTTCCTTTAAGATCTGATCAAATACTCTCTTTTAAATAGAAAATTAATTAAAATAATTAATTATAATTAAAATTATGAAAGACAGATCATCTCTCTTTATAGTAAAGAATTTTTTAGTCACTTTGATTTTGGCGACTACAGGCGGTGCTTTGACCGGTGGTTTAATTGCTTATAGTATTGTTACTAAAGACGCTACAACACTTAGTAATAATATTATTAATCGTAAAACTAATATTA
>JALOQQ010000054.1 GCA_025453315.1 Planctomycetota bacterium | reverse complement strand
GCGCACAGCAAGACGCTGGTCGTCATCGGGCCGAGCGGCTCGGGCAAGTCCACGGTGCTGCGCTGCATCAACCATCTGGAAACGCCCACCAGCGGCGAGGTGTGGGTGGACGGTATGAAGGTGACGCACAGCCACAAGAGCATCAACGCCGTGCGCACCGAGGTGGGCATGGTCTTTCAGCAGTTCAACCTGTTCCCGCACGTGACGGCGCTGGACAACATCGTGCTGGCGCAGAAGGTGGTGCGCAAGCGCAGCGTGGAGGAAGCGCGGCAGATTGGGCGCGAGCAGTTGGAGCGCGTGGGCATTCCCGAAAAAGCCGATCAATATCCGGGGCAACTCTCGGGCGGGCAGCAGCAGCGCGTGGCCATCGCGCGGGCGCTGGCGATGAATCCCAAGATCATGCTGTTCGACGAGCCGACCAGCGCGCTCGATCCGGAGATGATCAAGGAAGTGCTGGACGTGATGCAGGAACTGGCGAAGAGCGGCATGACGATGGTGGTGGTGACGCACGAGATGGGCTTTGCGCGCAACGCCGCCGACGAGGTGATCTTCATGGACGCGGGCAGCATCGTGGAACGCAACACGCCCGACGGGTTCTTCCTGAATCCACAGGAAGAGCGCAGTAAGTTATTCTTCTGATGGTGTAAAATTGGTTGCAATTGTTTATACAGAATCTCCATACATTTCTTCAGATTCTGGTGCTACTTGGACAAAGATTTCGTCATTAACACATTCAGCAAATTCTAATTTTTTTCAGGATTCTATTATTTCTGGTAATGGTCAAAAATTGTTGGTTTGTTCAACTTCAGCTTCAAGTTCTATTTATATAGACAGTGGATTTTTGCATACTTCTTCTGATTTTGGCACCACTTGGGCTGAAGCCAGTGTTAATGGTGGAAAAAGTTGGAATAAAGTCGCTATTTCCAGTGATGGTCAAAGATTAGCCGCCATTGCCTTTAACAGTAATATCTATACTTCTTCCGATTATGGGGTTACTTGGACCGAGAGAAATGTTGGCAATCTTATTAATTGGTCCGATATTGCTTCTTCTGCTAGCGGCCAAAGATTATTTGCTATTGTAAATGGTGGTTATCTTTATACCTCTTCTGATTATGGCGTTACTTGGACCGCTCAAATAGCAGTCGGATCTAAGGGTTGGTCTCGTATTGCTTCATCATCTGATGGTCAGTATTTAGTAGCATCAGTTTGGAGTGGTTATCTTTATACCTCTTCCGATTACGGCGTTACTTGGACAGAGCAAAGTGCTGCTGGTTCTAGAATGTGGAATGGAGCGGTTATTTCTTCGGATGGACAACGAATTGCCGCAATAGCTTATAATAATTATATCTATACTTCTTCTGATTATGGCGTTACTTGGACTGCTCAAACCGCGGCTGGATCTAGGGGATGGTATTCATTAGCTTTTTCTTCTGATGGACAAAAATTATTAGCCGGGGCCTTAAATGGTTATATTTATAGTTCTTCTGATTATGGTGTTACTTGGGCAGCAGACAACACTTTAACTCAGAAGTATTGGCGTTCAATAACTTCTTCAACAGACGGAACTAAGGTGGCGGCTATTGATCAGAATAATTATAACGTTTATACCTCTTCCAGCCCTGGTTCTTGGATAAGACAAGATTCATTAAATTGGGGGGGAGATTTTTATTGGATTACTTCTACGGCTAATGGTAGTAAGTTAATAGTTTCTGGCGGGTCTTATATTTATGCTTCTTGTTCTTGTCCGACTACTTATGCTTGCTTGCCAAATAATTCTTGTTGTTTAAAAGAAACTGACAATGCTTTTTGTACTCGTTTAGGATATTGCGGTCAAAATTTAACTATTTCCAGTATTGATAATTGTGGAGCACAAAGATCTATTAATTGTGGTTCTTGTTCCTAATTATTTTATCTTTTTAATATAAAAAAATTTAGTATAAATATTCATGTCTTTTGTTCATCTACACAATCATACCCACTATTCACTTCTCGATGGTTTAACTAAAATTGACGAATTAATAGAAAAGGTTAAGGAAGAGGGAATGGAGGCAATAGCCATTACTGACCACGGTACGATGTATGGTGTTATTGAATTTTATGAGAAATGTAAAAAGGCCGGCATTAAACCGATTATTGGCGTGGAAACTTATTTAGCACCTAAAAGTCGTTTTGATAAAAATACTCGTGAAGATGCACGTAATTTTCATATTTTGTTATTAGCCAAAAATGATGAAGGTTATAAAAATTTAATTAAGTTAGTAGCGCATGCGCACTTAGAAGGTTTTTATTACAAACCCAGAATTGATTGGGAATTACTACAAGCTCATCATGAAGGACTTATTGCCTGTACCGCCTGTATGGGAGGAGAAATACCGCAGGCTATTTTGGCTGGTGATTTAAAAAAAGCTGAAAAGAGAATTTTGGAATACAATGAACTTTTTGGTCAAAATAATTTTTATCTCGAAATTCAAGATCATCCAGAACTAGAAGGACAAGAAACGGTTAATCAACAATTAATCGCTTTTTCTAAAAAATTAAACATCCCCTTAGTTGCTACCAATGATACTCATTATTTACGCAAGGAGGATTATGAAGCACAAGACATTTTACTTTGTTTACAAAACAAGAAAAAAATAGATGATACTGATCGTATGAGTATGGCTGGTACTAATCTTTCTTTGCGTCCAGCACATGAAATGATCGAAGCTTTTAAAGAAACTCCTGAAGCGGTAACCAATACTCTTAAAATTGCCGAAGCTTGTAACGTGGAAATTAAATTAGGCGATATTCAATTACCTTATTTTGAAGTGCCGGAAGGTTATGATGGTATGTCTTATTTGCGTGAATTAGCTGAACAAGGTTTGAAAAAACGTTATGGTTTAGTAAAAAAAGACAAAGAATTTGTATTTGAAAATATTGAAAATAAGAAGACCAAAGAGGAGAACAATATTTTTATTTCAAATGTTCTTGAGCGCATGAATTACGAATTAGAAGTAGTCGCTAAAATGGGTTGGCCATCTTATTTTTTAATTGTGGCTGATTTTGTTAATTGGGCTAAAAATAACAAGATTGTTGTCGGACCAGGTAGAGGTAGCGCGGCTGGTTCTTTAGTTTGTTATTTAACCGGTATTACCAATTTAGATCCTTTAAAGTATGATTTACTTTTTGAGCGTTTTTTAAATCCAGAAAGAATTTCGATGCCTGATATTGATATGGATTTTGCTGATATTAGACGCGATGAAGTTATTCGTTATGTTGAAGATAAATATGGCAAAGATCATGTGGCTCAGATTATTACTTTTGGTACTATGGCCGCACGCGTTGCTGTGCGTGACGTTGGTCGTGTTTTAAATTATCCTTATGATTTGGGAGATCAGATTGCTAAGGCTATTCCCATGCATCATTCTATTCCAGAAGCTATTAGTTCGGTGCCAGAAATTAAGGAGATGTATAATAATAACCCTGATGCTAAAAGAGTTTTGGATTATGCTCAACGTTTAGAAGGTGTGGCTCGCCATTCTTCGACACATGCTTGCGGCGTTTTAATTACCAAAAATCCCTTAACTGATTATGTACCGGTGCAATACGCCTCTTCTTCTGATAAAACCATTGTTTCTCAATATTCACTTCATCCAATTGAAGACTTGGGCTTATTGAAGATGGATTTTTTGGGATTAAAAAACTTAACCATTATTGAATCGGCTCTAAAAATAATTAAAAATACCCAAGGTTTAGATATTGATATTGATACTATTCCGATTGATAATAAAGAAACTTACGAATTATTTCAGCGTGGTGAAACTACTGGTGTTTTTCAGTTTGAGTCTTCGGGTATGAAACGTTATTTACGTGAATTAAAACCAACAGAATTTGAAGATATTATTGCCATGGTTTCACTTTATCGTCCTGGTCCGATGGAGTGGATTCCTGATTATATCGCGGGTAAGCACAAAAAGAAACAAATTGCCTATCTTCATCCTAAGCTTGAAAAGATTTTAGATAAAACTTATGGCGTGGCTATTTATCAAGAACAAGTCATGCAGATTGCTCGTGATTTAGCTGGCTTTACTATGGGTGAAGCTGATGTTTTGCGTAAGGCCATGGGTAAGAAGATTGCTGAATTATTAGCAAAGCAGAAAGAAAAATTTATTGATGGTTGTGTAAAAAATAGTGTGGCCAAAGAATTAGCAGAAAAGGTTTTTTCTTTTATTGAACCTTTTGCTGGCTACGGTTTTAATCGTAGTCATGCGGCCTGTTATGCTTTAATCGGTTATCAAACGGCCTATTTAAAAGCTCATTGGCCAACTGAGTTTATGGCCGCCCTTTTAACTTCTGATCAAGGTGACACGGATCGTGTGGCTATTGAAATTGAAGAGTGTCGCAATATGGGCATTCAAATCATGGCCCCAGACATTAATGAATCTTTTGGTTCTTTTACAGTGGTTACGGCTGGTACTAAGTATAATAAGAATTTATCGGAATTAGAGAAGGCAAATGAAATAAAGGAAGCCCAGAAAAAAAAGGAGGAAAATAATTTAAATCAGTCAGAACATATTATTCGTTTTGGTCTTAAAGCAATTAAAAACATTGGTGAACATATTGCTGATGTGGTTATTGAAGAACGAAAAGAAAATGGTCCTTATTTAGATTTATCTGATTTTTTAGAACGAATTACTGATAAAGATTTAAATAAAAAGTCTTTAGAAAGTTTGATTAAATGCGGTGCTCTAGATCATTATGGTGAGCGCGGACAATTATTAGCTAATATGGATCGTTTATTACAGTTTAATAAAGATTTAGCTAAAAATAAGGATAGTAAGCAGGTTAGTCTTTTTGTTGATGCGCCCATTTCTCTCTCTCTTAACCGACTTAAATTGGAAAGCGCTACTGCTACCGATAGTCAGCAACGCTTAGCCTGGGAGAAAGAACTGTTAGGACTATATGTCTCCGAGCATCCTTTTAATAGTTTTAAAAAAAACTTAGCTAGTATTATTACCCCCTTTAATCAGTTGAGTCCTGCTTTTTTGGGTAGTGTGGCTGTGGCTGGTGTTGTTTCAACAATGAAAAAAATAATTACACGCAATAACCAAAACATGTTATTTGCTAAAATTGAAGACGCTGTTTCTAGTATTGAATTATTGATTTTCCCAAGAACTTTAGAAGAAACTAAAAATATTTGGCAGGAAGGTAAAGTTGTTCTCTGTTGGGGAAAATTATCTAATAAGGATCAGGAAATAAAATTATTAGTCGATAAAGTAACCGAAATTACTCTTGATGGTATGGAAACTCAAATTGCTGAATTTCGTAAAAAAATGGTTGAGCGCCCTCGTTTTAATAGTACAAAAAACGGCGCTGGTATCAAAAAACAAGCAGGAGATGCTTCTAGTGACAAGCAAACAAGTCAAAGCAATTCTGATCAGAATAGTTCTTCGGCAGTTATTACTGGTAACCCTTTAAAATTAATTTTAAAAGTTGCCTTTTCAGCTTCCGACCTCGAGCTTTTGCGCGGTGTTATTTTGCAATATCCTGGAACAGAAGAAGTCTACTTTAAAATAACTCAGAATGGTTCTAGTAATATTGTGAAGACTGGATTTAAAGTAGAAAATTCTTCGGCCCTCAAAGAGAGCTTAATTAACTCCTTTGATGATAAGATTGAAGTTGTGGGGAATTAAAAAAAATGTTATAATAAACAAGAATTAGAGTTTTTATTTTTTATTTTTAAAATTATTATTTTTATACTTCTCTAAAATGCATTTGTATTTTAAAGCAAATGCCTAACATCTATGCCAAGCGTAAAAAAAGCGGCACCCAAAAAGAGTGCTAGCAACAAAACAAAAAAAACAGTTAAAGAAAAAAAACTCAACGAAGAAATTGACTCTAATAAAAAATTTTTCAAAGCCATGTCTGAAGAAATTGCTCAAGAAAAGAAAGGTAATGAAAAAGTGGTTGATAAAGAATTTGCTAAAGAATTGGAGGCAGAAAAGAAAACCGTTAAAGCACCTAATCATTCCGTAAAAATGTATCGTCGCAATGCTTTTATTTTTATATTTTTAACCTTAGCTCTTTTAGCTGTAATTTTTTATTTTACTTTCGCTAAATTAACTATCGTAGTTGTGCCCGCTCAAGAAGAGATTAAGAATGATGTTTTGGTAGATGTTTATAATGATGGTGCCCAAGTTAGTGATAATCAGGGAACAAAGGAGAAGGGAATTGTGACTATAATCGACGTTAATGCCGAAAAAGATTATGAAGTTACCGGTGGTCAAGTTATTGGCGAAGAAGTTAATGGTAAAGTAAAATTAATTAATAATTATAATAGCAACCAGCCTTTAGTTAAAAGTACTAGATTATTAAGCTCTGACGGTAAGTTGTTTCGTTTAAAACAATCAGTTACTGTTCCGGCTGGTGGCTCGATTGAGGCTGAAATATACGCCGATAAAGTTAGTGCTGACATGGCAATTGCCCCAACTAAATTTACCATCCCTGGTTTATGGGCTGGTTTGCAAGATAAAATTTATGCCGAAAACAGCGTTGCTTTCACTTATGATAAAAAATTAGATAAACAAATTTCTCAAGAAGATATTGATAATGCTATAAAGGATATGAATGAAGTGTTATTAAATAAGGTTAATGAAGAAATTGGCACTTCTTATAATGGCTATGATGAGGTGGTAAATAAAATTGATGATTCAGCTACTAAAATAACTACTGCCGCTAAAGTTGGTGATAAAAAAGATAAATTCACTGTTAAAGCTACCAGTAAGGTTAGTATCATTGCTTTTTCCAAAGAAGAAATGGTTAAGTTGGCCAAAGAAAAGATTTCAGCTTTAATCCCGGATGATAAAAAATTAGAGAGCTTTAATGAAA
>JALOQQ010000120.1 GCA_025453315.1 Planctomycetota bacterium | reverse complement strand
AGCACGTGCTCGGGCACCGTGTGCGTCGCGTAGCCGCGATCTTTCCAAAAGTAATACTTGAATTCCCAGTACGACTCTGAGTCGAACGAATTGCTGACTGTCGTCAGACGTGGCACGCCCACATCATCAATCGCCAGATAAAGATATTGATCATCGTTGAAAACATACGCTGTTACCGGCGAGGCAGATCCTGGGCGTGTCATCGGGAAAGAATAGGCGTTGCTCCATTCATCCTGCTGAATTTGGCCATCGAGTTCAGGCTGCAGAAACTTCCATGGAGATACAATTTAATAGAGAAATATAAAATAACCTGTACTAGAAGTAGTTATTATCGTAATTTAGCTTCTCATACGCACTTTGCTGATTATGCTTTTATTTCACCAGAAATAATGGTTAATAATTTTTTTGTTTTACCAGATGAGGTTTCTGATCATTTGCCGTTATTTTTGGAATTTGAGTAGTGAAAAAATATTAAACCGTTTAATCATATTGAATATAAAAAAAGAAGAAGAGTTTTGAAGCTCTTCTTTTTTGTTATTAAATTTCTTTGTTAATCAATTTTTAAATTTGTTGATTAAGTGATTTATTGGCTTGATTTTTATTCAGTTAGAGAGAGTTGAATAATTTCTCTTTCTATTTTAGCCATCAAATCATACCAATTTTCCTCTGGAGAGAGGAGACTGCGGTTGATTCGTACGCGCCAGCAATTATTTTTTTCTAATACCCAGAGTGGAATTTCGGTGAGATTAAAAACCGAGTCATTAATCCTAATTTGATCAGGAATGCCCAGGATTAAAGGCTCAAATCCACCGCAGATTTCTTTAATTAAAGAAGAATTCTCTTTAAAGAGTTGATATAATTTATTGTTTTTACTTTTATTAATCAACAATACTCTTTGTCCATCAACAAAAAGCAATAAATTTAATAAATAATACCATTCTAGTGGCGGCCGAGGATCATAACCATTTAAAAAATATCCTTTTTGCGGAACAGCTAATGATTCGTAATTTCTTTTGGTTTTAATGAATATTTTTTCTGGTTGAATTTTGCCATTATTTTTAAAATTTTGGCTTAACCATTCTTTTACCAAAGGAGAGCGATCTAGAATTTTTTCTTCACCTAAAACTTTTTTGTATTGTTCGTGGTGATATTCTGGTAACATGGTGTTGTGCTTTTTGCTGTAAAGAGTGTTGATTATTCTTCCATTTAATCTTTTCATTCTTTCTCTAACATAAAGAGTTTCTTCGGTTTCGGTGATAAAAGTATTTCCGGCTTTACCTAGTATTATAGGAGTTTTTATAGCCGATAATTTTTTTCTATTTAGATCAGTTATTCGGTCGCGTGAAAATTCCCAAGCAACACAGTTTAGAGATAAAAAGCGATTAGCCCAGTCGGTTAAGACATTAATGGCTAAAGACTCAACATTAAGACAGGTTAGCGAGTTATCAATGATTAGGCTGGTAGCCTCTGGATCACTGACCGTGGAAAAATGTTTATCAGCTAGGGAACTGAAATTAATTATGCCATAGTTTTCTTGGCAATACTGATCAATGTTTTTCCTAATAATTTCGCTTTTAGTTCGACGATTCTGTAATTCTTCTTTTAATTCTGCGATTTTCATAATAGCCTCCATTGGTTTTTATTATTAAATTGTTTAATGTACATTATTTAAAAAAACCGATTCTAGTTTTAGAATCGGTTTTTTATGTAAAATAGTATTTTTCTTGTTTATACTGTAATATTATTTTTACACAAAAAACCAATCCCATCTGAAATGTGATTAATGACCAACAATGATACGCGCTTGTTTTGTGTAAAAATATTTTTCATATTTATAAAATTATCATAGCATATTTCTAAAAAAAAGCAAGAGATTTAAAAATAGTTCGGGGAATTTTTTTAGCGTATTGTCAATTAGTCAAGATATTTTAAAAGCGTTATAATATAAAAAGTTATATATTAATAAATTTAATGATTAAATATATGTCCTTGAATTACACTAAAAAGACTATAAGTCATTTTTTAAAACCCAAGAATATTGGCTCAATTAAAAATCCTGATGGTTATGCCGAAATTGGTAACATGGTTTGTGGCGATCAGTTAGCTTTCGGCGTTAAAGTAGAAAAGGGAAAGGTAAAGGATGTAAAATTTCTTTCTTTTGGTTGCGCTTAATGACCGTAGAAGAAGCTAAAAAATTTGATTGGCGCAAAATAGTTGCTGATCTTGGTGGATTGCCAAAACAAAAAGTTCATTGTTCGGTTATGGCTATTGAGGGGTTAAGAAAGGCTTTAGTTGATTATGAAACAAAAAATCATAAGACTAAATCTATTAAACCAAAATCTAGTAAAGTTAAGCTAAAAAAATAAATAAAAAGAAAATACCAAGTTAATTTTACTAAATCATCACGCTCCTTTACTCTTTGAATTAAATATGGATATAAAACAAAAAACCTCTCGTTTAAAAGAGGTTTTTTTGTTTTATGAGATTCTATAATGTCTAAATATTTTTTTGCTTAGT
>JALOQQ010000053.1 GCA_025453315.1 Planctomycetota bacterium | reverse complement strand
GATTTTAATTGGAATATTTTATCAGACATTTATAAATTATTTAGCTTTTTATGAAATATATTTTATGAAATATAATAAAATCCTTATTAAATATAATTTGACTTATTATAAAATAAAATATAAATAGACTAGATATAAAACACAAATAGCTTAAAAACTACTTAAACTCTAGTATTTTATTGTTCTAACGTCAATGAATAATTGACAAAAACATAAAAAAATAATAAGATAACCTGAAAATTCAAAAAACAACCTAATACTGGAAATCATGGAAAAAGAAGCGATCATTGAAAAATACAAAGTATTAAAAGAGTTAGTAAAACTCCAAGAATCTCTCTATGTAGAGCTATTAACTGATTTTTTAAAAGAAAATAGCGATATTAAAGATACTAAACCTTATGAAGAGTTTATCGCTAAACTACAAAATTCCGACAATCAATTTTTAAAAGTATTAGTTAAGAACTTATGTCCCCTAGCTAAATCTTTAAACGTTGAAAGTTTGGAGGATCTTTTTAAAGCCGATAAAAAATCATTAATAGAACAATTACAAAAAAACATTCAACTCTTCAGCAATCACTTAAAATATTCTAAAAATCCAAAAGATTAATTTATGGATGCTTTAAGTGATTATAAGGAGTGGTGGGAAATTCAACTTTCTCTTCAGGAAAGTAAGTACCGAGAAATCATTAATAAAGCTAAAATTAAATTGGAAAAAAAACGAGACCTTTTTCCTCAAGAAGTCTTAGTTAAAATTAATGAAGAAACCAATAAATGCAAAAATTCTGATTTAAGAATGTCTATTATAATGATTAAATTTATTAGTGGCTTAAGTGTCCATCAAGAATCATTAACAGAATTAATGCAAGCCGATAAAAACGCGGCCCAAATGATATTTCAAGAAAAATTGGTGGCTCTAGAAAAAATTTTAGAAGAAATAAAATAAAAAAGAGAATTAAAGATTCTCTTTTTTTTAAAATAATTATTTTAAAAACACTTCCTTATTAAATTCTAATTAAATTCTATCTAATTCTTCCCTATTAACAAAGACCTCGGTAACAGAACCTCTCCCTATTAAACCCTTTTCTTATTAATAATGATATTCCTTGCCATTAACTATAGTGACGGAGCGATAAATTTGCTCGAGAAGCAAAAGACGAGCCATTTCATGAGTAAAGGTTAAATTAGATAAAGAAAATTTAGGATACTTATTAAGTATTTCCTGATCTAAGCCTAAAGAGCCACCAATAACAAAAATTATTTTTTTCTTTGTTTGGTCTAATTTTTGAGCCAACTCTAAAGATGTATATTGTTTACCGCGCTCATCTAAAACAATAATCTCTTCATCTGGTTTCTTTTCTAAAAAAGATTTTAGACGTTCGCCTTCAATTTTTTTAGCCTTTTCTTTTGTTCCCTTAGAAAATGATTCTGGCTTCAATTCCTGAAGCTCAATTTTAGCATAAGGCCTTAAACGCTTTAAATATTCTTCAACTCCTTTAGCTAAATAAGACTCCTTTACTTTACCAATTGTTAGTAAACAAATATTAAACATAATCAAGTATTAATAAAAATACTAAAAATTAATTATTCAAACAAATATGACCAATTGATTATTTAATTAAAAATAATTTAACCAGCGGCGATTTCTTTTAACAAATCATTAACATAGTCCATACCATCATCATTAATAATAACGACATCGTAAATTTCTTGAAAAAATGGTAAATGTTCTTCAACTTTTTTATTTAAAAAACCAATTTTTAATAAATTATCGTATTGAAAACCATTTATCATATCCACGTCACCTAAAGTATCACCCAATAATATGACATTTTTCCTTTCTTTAACTTCTTTAAAGAAAGGATAATCTTTTACTTCAAATTCGGTTTTATTAAAGTTATGAACAATTGGCTCTCGAACGCCAATTGCTCGACCATCTTCTCCCCAAATAAAAGCATTGGAAATAATATGAATATTGGAGGACAAACGAGACAATCTTTGGAGAAAAAAAATAATTCCCTCTTCCCCTAAGCCATTAGAAGAAAGAAGAACTAAAGGAATATTATTAACTTTCAAAAAATCTAATAATTCTAGACCGCCATCTCTCAATTGAACTCTCTGTGACAAAGCCGCTTTTTCCACATCACGACGCGTCAAACCGCATTCCTGAAGTAAAGCGAAATGAGTGCGCCACCATTCTTCCATAGCTTTCTTTTTTTCTTCCGCAGAAAGATGAGGATCAATTTCCAAAGGATGAAATTTGTCGTAAAGCGCATGAGCTCGAGCCGGATAATCTGGAGTTAAATAACCCTCGGTACGCAAAATAGAAATTATAGAAGGTATTTCTTCACCATTAACAAAGGCTTTAGTTAAGGTTTTATCAAAATCAGCTAAAACATGAAGCTTGGCTAAACCAGCCGCTTTCATCTTTTGCCTAATAGCTTGGCAATGTTCTTTATTTTTTATTAAAACATTACCCATATAAGAAGCTTAAAATTAACGAATCTTAAATTAAAGTATTCCTCGGGCTTACCTCGAGGTAATTTATTAGATTCTAATTATCTTTTTTCTCTTTTTCATTATTATTGCTACCCAAAATATTGCGCAAATTAAAACTTCTAAAACCACGATCATCAGTAGAAAGGATAAGTAAAGAAATAATAGTAGCCACTAAGGAAAAAAAGAAAAATCCAGTACCTACGGCGATGCCAATAGTAGCACTAACCCAGAGTCCAGCGGCCGTAGTCAAACCTTGAACTCGATCATCGCGATGCAAAATAGTGCCAGCACCCAAAAAACCAATACCAGTAACAATGGCGGCAATAACACCAATATTATTAGGAAACAGATCATAACCAATTAAAGCCAATAAACAAGAACTAAAAGAAACCAAAGCATAAGTTCTTGGTCCAGCGGCTTTTTCCACCATTTTACGTTGTGTTCCTAAAATTAAACCTAAAAAAGTTGCTAGTAATATTTGAATTAAAAAGATAAGTCCTTGTTCTATATTAGGATCAAGAGAACTTAAAAATTGATTAATAGTTGACATAAAAATCAAATTTATTAATGATGTAGCATTAATAAATATTATATTATTACAATAAATATTATATCATTAAATTACCAAGATCCAGAAGAGCCACCACCCCCGGATGAGCCACCGCCAAAACCGCCAAAACCGCTACTAGAAGAACCTGATGAGCCACCGCCAAAACCACCAATAAAAAAACCTCCTCCAGGACCTTTTCTATTTTTACCATAACCCTTTTTAGAAAGAAAATAATCTAAAATTAAGCCTAAAATTGTTAGTCCTAAAGTGGTAATAATACCAACTACTAAAGAAGCTATTACTAAACCAATGATAATACCAGAAATACCACCCAAAACACCACCTAACCACCAAGATTTAGTACGCCCCAACCAAATGGCAACACCATTGCCAATAATTAAAAACAACCACCAAGTATTTTCAATAATTCTCCAAAAATTAAATTTTTTAGAATTTGACTCGACTGGGGCTTCTGGTAAAATTTCGCCACTTAAAGCTGAAATAATTTTATCAGTAGCTTCATTTATTGTCGCACCATAATTCCCTTCACGAAAACCAGGTGTAATAATATCGCGAATAATCCAATAACTCTGAGCATCGGTTAAACTACCTTCTAAACCATAGCCAACTTCTATTCTAATTTTTCTATCTTCGAGAGAAAATAAAAGCAAGACTCCATTATCTTTTTCCTTCTTACCAATACCCCAATCTTTAAATAATTCGACAGCAAAATTTTCAATAGTATCTCCCTGCAAGCTAGCAACAGAAACTACAGCAATTTCATTACCGCTTTGTTTCTCATAAGCTGAAAGTTTTTGTTCTAAAGATTGTTTTTCTTCGTCCTTAAAAACTCCAGCAAAATCATTAACAAATCCCTGGGCTTTACCTGGAGATTGATAGGCAAACAGCATGGTCGGTAAAAACCATGCTGCTACAAAAAAAATAATAATTAATTTACGCCAAGACATAAAAGCTTACAGTACTATTAGTTAAGATAACTAATGAGACGGCGGTTATTTTACCTGCAAATCAACTTTAGGGGCATTTTCTGATCCAGCTTCAGCCTGGAAATAATTACGAACAGAATAACCAAACATACTAGCTACTAAATTGCCAGGAAAACGTTTAATTACTAAATTATAACTTTTAATTTCATCATTATAACGAGAACGCTCTACGCTAATTCTATTTTCTGAACCCTCTAATTGAGCCATTAGAGTTTGCACAGTATCAATAGATTTAAGTTGTGGGTAATTTTCCATAACAACTAACAAACGAGAAAAAGCGCTTTCCACTTCACTAGCCGCTCCCGCTTTTTCGTTAGCGGTTTGAGCGCCACTATAACGTGAACGAGCTTCAGCTAAATCACCAAAAACTTTTTGTTCTTGAGACATAGCGCCTTTAACGGCCTCTACTAAGTTAGGGATTAAATCAAAACGACGTTGATATTGGGTTTCTACTTTTGCCCATTGATTATCAGCTGACTCGTTGCGAGAAACTAAGCTGTTGTAAGAGCTCCACAAAAAAATACCAATCACCGCCACAATAGCGATAATAATAAGACCTGTCTTTTTCATAAATTTTTTAATTTTATTATTAATAAAAACTTTGTTTTATTATAGCACGTTTTTGAGAAAATTTACAGAGTAACAATAAAAAAATGGCTTACTTAAACCATTTTATATTTTAAAGCTCTTGTTTTTATCTTGCCAAAACCGCCAAAAAGCAGAAAAACTTGTTATTCCCTTGATGTAAGCCTGATAAATAATGTAGCTCTTAATATCTAAATTGCGACGCTTAACTTCTTTTTTTATAGCTAAAATATTTTTTCTATCATCGTTAGTTAATTTTTTATTTAAAGAATTAATAAAGGATTCTCGCTTAGATATTATTTTAGAACAAAGCCAAAGATCAATTTTCCATTTTCGTTTTTTAAAATGAGTTTTTAAACCAATATAATAACCTAGGGGCAACCCTGAAGAACGACGCTTAGTAAAATCATAAAATAAATAACCACGAAAAAAATTTTTTTCAATTAAACCTTTTAAAATCTTAAGGGCTAATTTTTTAGTAACTCTTTTATTTATTAAAAGTAAATCAATATCACCATCAATCATAAGATCGAGAAAATAACTACCGCGCAGACTGAGCTGTCCGTAAGATTGAAGATAATTCAATAAATCTGATTTATTTAATAAAGAAGTGGCTTCTCTCTTTATTTTTTTAGACTCTAATAAAAGATTCATAATAAACTATTTAGCTTATTTATTGACACATCTTTACTTATTAACATGTTTTATTTATTAATAAGTAATTAATCTTAAATATAAAAATATAATAGCAGGCAATCTAAAAAGCTTATCACACGACACATGAACAAAAAATAAACTTTAATTAAATTAATTATCTAAAAAAATAAGCCTCCTTTGACGGGGGCTTAATTTATTATGGCAAAATACCACAATTAAAACCTTATTTATAACATTTTTGATCATCTAAAATGAGTTGAGCTGCTATATTAACAGCACCTGGCAACATCAACCACTCATAGTTCAAAACGTATTTTTGTAAAAGAGCGGCTGATTCTTCTAAGTCAACCTTTTGTAGATAATAGTTTTCAACAATGCTAGAAGGAATTCTTAGCTTAACTTTCAATAATTCTTCCCCTGAATCATATTGCTCGTCCTCACCATTCTCATTAACACGATGAAAAGTAGGATAAGTAAAAAACTTATTTTTCGGGGATAATAAGGAATTATTATCTAGCTCCTCTTTTATAGAAAGCAAAACTGCCTTATGGGTTTCTAGTCCGTATTTATTTTTACCACCAAAGCGTTCCTTATCAACCGGATGAATATTAAAAAAATAAACACCAGGGACATGAGGGATTTTTACCACACAACCTAAAAGAAAAACTAATTGAATTTTTTCTTTCTGTATTAGTGAAATAAATTCTGCATTAAAATCCTTTTTCAAAACACTTTTATCTAAAATTTTCTGAGGCACATTGTGCTTTTTAGCTTTATCCAAACAGCCAGCATTATTTTTTGTGCTCAATAAAAATTTTAAATTGATGTGCGGACAAAATCCTTGTCGAACTTTTTCCATTACAGCATTGGCATCGGTACCACTTCCAGAAGCAACTATAACTGTATTGATTGTCATGTTTTTTTATTTTTATTTTAAAACTTCAAATAAGACATTGCCGGGAGTTTTCTGAAAGCGAGAAACGATTTTTAATACTCCAGAGTCATCGGTTGAACCAATTATTTCCCCCTCAATTCCATCATTAGAGGCTTCGTCACAAAGTTTTTGAGCCGCCTTTTTATCATCCACTACCAACAACATGCCGGGACCACCATGAAAAGTACTATAAGCCGCCTTATCACTGAGTTCAATATCAGGATGAGCAAAAGACATTTCCTGAGCTTGAAGTAATACTTCTGGCGGTATGGGCATGTTATCTAAAATGGCACCAATGCCCTTTGGTAATAACTCGCCAAATTTTCCCCAAATACCACCACCGGTAATATGAGCTATGCCGTGTACTTTAACAATTGGCTCACCAACACTACCATCTTCTCCCCAACCAATAATACGACAAACCGTCTTGGCATAACTAATAGAAGGAACGGTTAATTTTTTTATATAGGCCAAAGCTTCTGAGTTTTGAAATATCTTTCCTATTTCCGGGCCATATTCGCGCAATATTAATTCCGTATGAAAACCGCCACCATTACAACGGTAACCATTTTCTTTAAAACCAACTATCACCATACCGGGTTTAATTTTACTAGGATCAAGTAATAATTTCTGACTCGACAAACCAATACAGGAAGCTCCCCAAGTAACTATTAATTGGCTATTGGAATTGGTATCACAAAAAGCCGTAATACTATTTTTCATAATCGCAATTTCGCCGGTGATATTTACCAAATTAGCCTTTTTTAAAACTTCGCCATATCCCTTCATCATAGCTTTA
>JALOQQ010000007.1 GCA_025453315.1 Planctomycetota bacterium | reverse complement strand
CGCGGTAGAATTACTGGTAAACGTAAAGATATTAGAAAAGCTATTGTTACTTTAGCTAAAGGAAAAACAATTCAGTTATACGAGGGCGTCTAAATAAATTTTCAAATTATCATTAGTATTATTATATGGGAATTAAAACTGTAAAACCAATTACTCCAGGAAGAAGAATGGCAACATTTGCTGATTTTTCTGATCTTACCAAAATTCGTCCAGAATCAAATTTGATAGTGATAAAAAAGAAAACTGGCGGTCGTGGTTCTTCTGGTAAAATAACCATTAGACATCGTGGCGGAGGTTCCAAGCGTTTTGTCAGAAAAGTTGATTTTTTACGTGATAAGTTTGGTATTGTTGGTAAGGTTGCTTCTTTAGAATATGATCCAAACCGTGGTGCTAGATTGGCTTTAATTAATTATAAAGATGGTGAAAAGCGTTATATTATTGCTCCGATTGATCTTAAAGTTGGTGATGAAGTGATGAGTTCTAAAGAATTAATTGATCTTAAGGTTGGTAATGCTATGCCACTTAAAAATATTCCAGCTGGTATTGCTGTTCATAATGTAGAATTAGTACCTGGCCAAGGAGCTAAAATTGCTCGTGGTGCTGGTAATTTAGTTTACGTCATGGGTATTGAAGGACGCTTTGCTCAGTTAAAGATGCCATCAGGAGAAATTAGACAGGTAGATAAGGAAGGTATGTGTACTGTTGGTCAAGTTAGTAATCCAGATAAGCGCCATATTAAATTAGGTTCAGCCGGTAGAAGAAGACATATGGGTATTAGACCAACCGTTCGTGGTAAGGTTATGAATCCAAATGACCATCCACACGGCGGAGGTGAAGGTGCTCAACCAATCGGTTTGAAGTATCCTAAGACTAAATGGGGCAAGCGCGCTCTTGGTGTTAAGACCAGAAAAGGCGGTCGCAGTGATAGATTAATTATTAAGAGAAGAAACGATAGGTAATTTTAATTCATACATTCTATGTCAAGAAGTTTAAAAAAAGGTCCATACGTCAACGAACGAATTTTAAATAAAGTTAAGGCTTTAAAGCCTGGAGATAAGACTGTCATTAAGATTTGGGATCGTTCTGCGGTTATAACTCCCGAAATGGTTAATCATACTTTTGGTATACATAATGGTAGAATTCACATGCAGGTTTATATTGTAGAAAATATGATTGGTCATCGTTTTGGTGAGTTTGCACCAACCAGAAAATTCCAGGGTCATGGCGGAAAAATAGCTAAAGCTCAAGCCGCCGCCGCTACTGCAGCCCCAGCCGCTAAACCGGCCGCTAAGCCAGCAGGTAAAAAATAATTTGAATATATGGAAATCAAGGCAAGTTTAAAACATTTACGCATGTCACCAAGAAAGGTTGGTTTAGTAATCGATCTTATTCGTGGCCTAAAAACTGATAAAGCATTAGATCAATTAGCTTTTGTTGGTAAAAGAGCTGCTGAACCGGTAGCTAAACTTATTAAATCCGCTATGGCCAATGCCGTTAATAATTACGGTTTGGATAAAGATAATTTATTGGTTAAAAATATTCGTAGTAGTGCGGCTACAACTTTAAAACGTTGGTTGCCACGTGCTCAGGGTAGAGCTACTGAATTACTAAAAAGAGGTGCTCATATCTATATTACTTTAGCCGAAATTAAAGATAGTGGTAAAAAAAAAGCTAAAAAACAGAAAATTGAAGAACCAGTTAAATTAGAAGACTTAGCTAAAACCAAAGGACAAGCTAAGAAAAATAAACCAGAGGTAGAAAGAGATACCACTAAAACCAGCGAAGTAAACACTACTGAAGATATGCACGAAGATGGTCGTCATGGTCATTCTAAGATTGAAGGCAAAAGTCACACTTCCAGCTTTAAGCAAAATATATTTAGAAGAAAGTCTGGTTAATTAGTATAAGAATTATTTATATAAACTATGGGAAAGAAAGTAAATCCAAAAATTATAAGAATGGGCGTCACTAAAACCTGGCCTTCCATTTGGTTTGAAAAAGGTGAAACCTATATCAAGAATGTCAGACAAGATGTTCAGATTAGAAAGTATGTCATCAAGAATTTTAAAGAGGCTGGTATTGATAAGGTAGAAATTTTCCGTTCCGCTAATAAAATTACTGTTGACATCTGGACTGGTAAGCCTGGTATAATCATCGGTCGTGGTGGTAATGGTGTTGAAGAATTGAAAAAGAAAATTCATGACCAGTTTTTGAAAAATTTCCGCTTAGCTCAGATTGATATTAATATTAAAGAAGTTTCTCGTCCGAATTTAAGCGCTCAAATTTTAGTGCAAAGCATGATTTTAGATATTGAAAAACGTATTCCTTTCCGTAAGGTAATGAAGCAGACTATTGGTCGCGCTGAACGTGGCGGAGCTTTAGGTATTAAGGTAGCTATTTCCGGACGTTTGAATGGAGCTGAAATTGCTCGTCGTGAAAAATTAGTTTCTGGAAAAGTACCACTTCATACTTTAAGAGCGGATATTGATTATGCTCGTGGCGTAGCTCATACTACTTATGGTGCTATCGGTATTAAGGCTTGGATTTATCGTGGTGATATTTTTAAAGTAGAAAATGAAAAAAAAGGCGACGTTATTAATACTGAGAAGAGTGGTCGCTATAGAAGAGATAAATAAAATTTAAACATACAGGCGAATATATGTTAATGCCAAAAAGAACAAAATTTAGAAAAGATCATAAACGCAGAATGGGCGGCCAAGCTACTCGTTTGATTAATATTAGCTTTGGTAGTTTTGGTTTGAAGAGCACCGAGGCTTGTTGGGTTAATTCTCGACAAATTGAATCAGCTAGACGTGTTTTAACCAGATATATCAAAAAAGGCGGTAAAATTTGGATCAGAATTTTTCCAGATAAACCAGTTACTAAAAAGGGCGGAGAAATGCCTATGGGTAAAGGAAAAGGTCCAGTTGATCATTATGTAGCTGTGGTTAAACCAGGTATGGTTATGTTTGAAATGGAAGGTATTCCTGAAGTTAGCGCCAAAGAAGCTTTGACTTTAGCCGGTCATAAATTGCCAGTAAAATGTAAATTTGTAAAAAAGTAATTTGTTAATTATATGGATTTTAAAGAATTAAAAGAGAAGACGCTCAGTGAATTACACAAGATAGTTGCTGAATATCGTAATACTGTTAGAGAATTACGTTTTAAAGATTCTAGTAAACAGCTTAAAGATGTTCGCTCTATTCGTGAAGCCAAACAAGTTATTGCTCAGATTCTTACTTTAATTAACCAGAAAAATAAAGTTAAGGGAGATAAAAAATAAATTTATTCATTATGATTAAGAAGACAACACAAAAAAATATTACTACACCAAAGAAAGAAGTTATTCGCAAAAAGTTTTCTGGTGTTGTTGTTAGTGATAAATCTGATAAGACTATTGTTGTTTTAGTAGAAAGAGTTAAGATTCACCCTAAGTACAATAAACGTTATACCGTTAGCAAGAAATACAAGGTTCATGATGAAAAAAATCAGTATAAAGAAGGTAATGTTGTTAATTTCGTTGAATGTCGCCCTATTAGTAAGGATAAAAAGTGGCGCGTTATTTCTAACTAATTTTGTTATAAGCAGTTAATTAATTATATGGTTCAAACGCAAACAAATTTAAAAGTAGCCGATAATTCCGGAGCCAAAAAGGTAATGTGTATTAAGGTTTTGGGCGGAATGAAAAGAAGATATGCCGGCATTGGCGATATTATTCGTGTCGCCGTCAAAGAAGCTATTCCACACTCAGCCATTAAAAAAGGTGATGTTGCTTTTGCTGTTATTGTTAGAACAACTAAAGAGGTTAGAAGAGCGGATGGCACTTATGTGCGTTTTGATGATAATGCTTGTGTTATTATTGATAAAGATAAGAAAGATCCTAAAGCGACCAGAATTTTTGGTCCAATAGCCAGAGAGGTAAGAAAAGCCGGTTTTGTTAAAATCGCTTCCTTAGCTGTCGAGGTACTTTAATTTTAGCTTGTTAATCACTATTATATGAAAATAAAAAAAGGCGACAAAGTAAAGATGCTAGCCGGAAAAGATAAAGGCAAAAATGGAAAAGTATTGCAAGTTTTCCCTAAAGAGGGAAGAGTTAGTGTTGAGGGATTAAATGTTTTAATTAAACATTTGCGCCCTAGACGCCAGGGAGAAAAGGGTCAGAGATTAGAATTCCCAGGTTCAGTAAATATTTCCAATGTAGCTATTCTTTGTTCTAAATGTGGTAAACAGACTAGAGTTGCTTATAAGATTGAAGGTGATAAAAAGCATCGTATTTGTAAGAAATGCGGTGAATCTATTTCTTAAGTAGTCAGCTATTAATATTTATATATGAGATTAAAAGAATTATACAAAAAAGAAATTATTTCCGAACTTAAAAAGCATTTTTCTATTAAGAATCCTTTTCTTGTTCCTAAAGTACAAAAAGTAGTAGTTAACGTTGGTTTTGGTCGTTTTGCTAAAGAAAAAGCTTATATTGAAGAAGTGGTAAAGATTTTAACCAAGATTACTGGACAAAAAGTAGTTTTAACCAAGGCTAAGAAATCTATCTCTTCCTTTAAAATCAGAGAAGGTATGACTATTGGCGCTATGTCCACTTTACGTGGTAATCGCATGTACGATTTTTTAGATAAACTTGTAAATTTAACCTTTCCACGCGTACGAGATTTCCGCGGTTTAAGTGAAAAATCAATAGACAAAACCGGAAATTTCACTATTGGTATAAAAGAAATAGCTTCTTTTTCCGAAGTTAAACCAGAAGATGTTACTAATAACTTTGGTTTAGAAGTTTGTATCGCTACCACCGCTAAAAAGCGTGAGGAAGCTGTAGAGCTCTTTCGTTTGATGGGCTTTCCGTTTAAGAAAAATTAGTACTAACATAATTCTATGGCAAGAACAGCATTAATTGTAAAAGCAAAAAGAAAACCAAAATTTTCCAGCAGAAAAATAAATCGTTGTTGGCGTTGTGGTCGTAATCACGGCTACATGAGAGATTTCGCTTTATGCCGCATCTGTTTTAGAGAATTAATATCAGACATGTTAACAAGAATAAGGAACGCCTCCGTTATTAAAAAACCGGAAGTGGTTCTTCCTATGAGCAAAATCAAGTATGAAATTGCTAAAATTTTAGAAAAGGAAGGCTGGATAAAAAAAGCAGAGGTAATGAAAGATTCTTTGTTGACTAAACACAGTTCTTTTGAGCAATTAAAGCTCACTTTGAAATACAATAAAAACGGCAAGAGTCATATTAGTGCTTTAAAACGTGTCAGTAAACCTGGTTTGAGAGTTTATGTTGCCAGCACCGAATTGCCAATAGTTTTAAATAATTTAGGTATCGCAATCATTTCCACTTCTAAAGGTTTGATGACTAATGCTGAGGCTAAGGAAAGAAAAATTGGTGGAGAAGTAATTTGTGAAATTTACTAATATATTGATTAATAATTTATAAATATTTATGTCACGAGTAGGAAAAATGCCAATCACCATTCCGGCTGGAGTCCAAGTAAAATTAACCGCTAATGAGCTTAGTGTTAAGGGTCCAAAGGGTGAACTTAAATTGAAAATTGCCAGTGGTGTTACTGCTAATGTTTCTGAAAAAGAAATTGTTTTTACTATAGAAGCTGATAGCGAAAAAAAGGTTAGAGCTCTTTGGGGTCTAACTAGAAATTTAGCTAACAACATGGTTATTGGTGTTACTTCTGGTTTTTCTAAAAAATTAGAAATCAATGGTGTTGGTTATAAGGTTGCTTTAAACGGTAAGAAATTACTTTTAAATCTTGGTTATTCTCATCCGATTGATTTTCCATTACCAGAAGGAATTTCTGCTGTTGTAGAAGCTAACACTGTTACTATTAGTGGTATTGATAAATATTTGGTTGGTGAAATTTCTGCTCAGATTCGTAAATTAAGAGAACCAGAACCATATTTAGGCAAGGGTATAAAATATTCTGATGAAGTAATAAGACGCAAAGAAGGTAAGGCCGCTTCTAAGTAATAATTTATAAATGCGAATATATGAATATAAATAAGATTAAACAAGAAAAAAGAGAACGCCGTCATAATAGAGTACGTTTTAAGATTAGCGGCACAACCGAAAAACCAAGATTAAGCGTTTTTAAATCTAATCGTGGTATGTATTTACAGTTAATTGATGATTCCAAGAATCAAACTATTGTTAGTGTTCAGATTAAGGAAATTAAAATAAAAGATAAAAAGACCAATATTGCTACTGAAATGGGTAAGTTATTAGCTCAAAAGGCTTTAGCTAAGAAAATTGATCAGGTTGTTTTTGATCGTGGTGGTTATAAATATCATGGTCGCATAAAAGCGGTAGCTGATGGTGCCAGAGAAGCTGGTTTGAAATTTTAATTAATTTATTTTTGGAAATATTTATATGCCAAAGGAACAAAAAACAGGAGAAGAAAATAAAGATTCTGGACAACAGAGAGGAAATAAATTCGGTGATCGTCGTCGTCGCCCAGGAAGAAATCCTAAAGATAGAAATGGTGATGAACCACGTGATGAATTTGAACAGAGAATTTTGGATTTAGCCAGAGTTACTCGTGTGGTTGCTGGTGGTAAGAAGATGAACTTCCGCGCCTGTGTTGTTATTGGTAATAAAAAAGGTAAGGTAGCCGTTGCTTTAGGAAAAGGCGCTGACGTTACTTTAGCTGTCAATAAAGCTGTTAATCAAGCTAAAAAACATTTAATAAACGTACCACTTATTAACGATACTATTCCTCATGATGTTTACATGAAAGACGGAGCCGCTAAGATGCTACTTAAACCAGCTAAAAAAGGTAAAGGTGTTATCGCTGGTGGTGTAGTTCGTATTATTTTGGATTTAGCTGGTGTTAAAAATATTATTAGTAAGATTTTAGGTACCAATAATAAAGTTAGTAATGCTCATTGTACTATTGCCGCTCTTAGCAGTTTAAAACCAACTGAAGAAAGAAAGAGTTTTGAAGTAAAAAGAGAGGGTGAAACAAAAAAAGAAGAACCAAAGGCTTCTTCGGAGCATAAAACAGAGCAGAAGGTTTTAAAACCTAAAGCTAAAAAATCAGAATAAGTCCATAATTCATATTTCATAAGGCCTATATGTTATCATTAAGCAATATCAAAAAATCTAAAGGTGCTTCTCAGAAAAAGAAGATCGTTGGTCGCGGTAATTCTTCTGGCATGGGTACGACAGCTACTCGCGGTACTAAGGGCCAGAAAGCTAGATCTGGCGTTTCTGGTTTAAAACGTTTAGGTATGAGACAACAGTTGTTACAGATTCCTAAATTACGCGGTTTTAGATCACTCAAGAAAAAAAATCAGGTAGTTAGTGTTGAAGCCATAAATAAGAATTTTAAAGATGGCGACAAAATTACTGCCCAATCTTTATTTGAAAAAGATTTAATTAGAGATGCTTCTAACCCGGTTAAAATATTGGGTAAGCAGAAATTAACCGTTAAGGTTGATCTTTCCGGAGTTAATAAAAGCGGAAGTGTTAAGGCTCAAATTTAATTTTAAATTGAAATTTTAAATTTAATTTTGGTGGTTTAATTTTTAAATATTGGAGGTTAATTTTAAATACATGTTTGAAAAATTAATGAAAATTTGGAAAGTAAGAGATTTGAGAAACAGTATTCTTTTTGTTTTAGGAATGTTGGTGGTTTTTAGATTATTTGCTCATGTACCAATACCAGGAGTTGATGGCATGGCTTTAAAAAAGCTTTTTGATTCTAATCAAGTTTTAGGTTTGTTAAATATATTTTCCGGAGGGGGTATGGAAAACTTTTCCATTGTGATGATGGGTATCGCCCCTTATATTACTTCCTCAATTATCTTCCAGCTTTTAGGTATGGTTATACCAAAGCTCGAAGAAATGCAAAAAGAAGAGTCTGGTCGTCAGAGAATTAATTCTTGGACCAGATGGGCTACCGTGCCTTTAGCCGCTATGCAGGCTTATGGCATGATTACATTACTTCGTAAATCTTCCGGAGCTATTTTGGGTGATATTGCCATGTTTGACTTTATTTCCATGATTATCATTATCACGGCTGGTACTGTTTTCTTAATGTGGATTGGTGAGTTGATTTCGGAAAAGAAAATTGGTAATGGTATCTCGATGTTAATTTTTGCCGGTATCGTTTCTCGTTTACCTTCAGTAATTCAACAATCAATAGTTAGTTTTGATCAAACCCAACTTTTCACTTTAATCGGTTTTGTGGTTATTGGTTTAATTACTATTGTTGGTGTAGTTATTATTAATGAAGGTCAAAGAAAAATTCCCGTTCAATATGCTAGACAGGTTAGGGGTAGCCGCGCTTTTGGTGGCACCAGCACTCATTTGCCTTTACGCGTTAATATGGCCGGTGTTATTCCAATTATCTTTGCTATTTCCGTTATTTTATTTCCGCCAATGGTTGCTCAATTTTTTATTCATGCGCAAACCGCTTGGGTGGCAAGTTTTGCCAATTGGTTAATCCAAGTTTTTAATAATCAATTAGTTTACGGTTTGGTTTATTTTTTCTTAGTTCTTGGTTTTACTTTTTTCTATACCGAGGTGGTATTTCATCCAGAAAAGATTGCCGAAAATTTACAGAAGCAAGGTGGCTTTATCCCAGGTATTAGACCAGGACGTCAGACTACCGAATATTTATCTTATACGGCCCGTCGTATTATTTTAACTGGCGCTTTATTTTTAGCAGTTATTGCAGTTTTACCTTTAGTAGTTCGTTATTTTTCTGGTATCCAATCTTTAGCTATTGGTGGTACTAGTTTGCTTATCGTAGTTTCAGTAGTTATTGATATGGTTAAACAAATTGAATCCCAACTCACGATGCGTGAGTATGAGGGAATTAAGTAAGAAAGGTTAGACTCTATTATTTTTGTTTAAAAGACTAGACTCTATTATTTTTTATTCAATTTAAAAAATCAATTTTAAAATAGACTTTATATAAAATAAACCCATTTTGGGTTTATTTTTTTATAAAAAGTTGGTATAATTAAAAGGTGATTATAGCTATTAAACCAGAAAAATAGCTTAATCATTAATTTGCAATTAGTGTTACTTTATTTCAATTAGCATTACTTTAATTACAAAATTCAAAACATATGGGATCAATTAATGATTTACAAACCGGAGCTAATTTTACTACCGTTGGTCTAAATAATTTTTACGCCAAGTTGCGTTTAGCTATTCAGAGTGGGGAATTGCATAATTTAAAAGATAATTATAGCTCTATTGAAAGCGTTCTAAAAAATTATGAAGATGCTATTCGTCATGGCCATTTTGATCGTTATGCCAGAAAAAATGCCTTAGAAAAATTAAGACATTTAGAAGGTGATAAATTAACTCGTGAAGATTATAATGAATTTGAAAAGATTTTAGAAAGATTGAGTAATAAATAATACTTTTGAATTATAAATAAAAAATAATAAGCCAGGTAAGATATCGTTCATTTCTTGGCGTCTAATATAAAATGATTACTATAAAAAACCCAGAAGAAATTAAGGCTTTGCGTTTGGGTGGCAAAATTTTGGGAGAAATTTTAAATACTTTAGTGAAGATGGTAAAACCGGGATTGAGTACTGGTGAGTTAGAAGATGAAGCTGTGCGTTTAATTACTGAAGCCGGTGGACGCCCTTCTTTTAAAAATTATCAGATGGGGACGGATGTAGCTTTTCCAACAGCTCTTTGCGTTTCTATTAATGAAGAAGTGGTTCATGGACCAGCTTATCCTTCTCGAATACTGAAGAGCGGTGATATTGTTGATATTGATGTTGGTATGGAGTGGCCAGTAGTTAATACTTTACGCGTTTTACATAAATTACCGATTAACAAATATTCTAAGTTAGGCGGTTTTTATACTGACACCTCTTATACGGTCGCGGTTGGTCGTATTAGCCCAGAAGTGGAAAGATTATTATCTATTACCGAAGAAGCTCTGTATTTGGGAATTAAGCAGGCTAGAGCTGGTAACAGAATTAATGATATTGCTCGAGCTATTGAGCAACAGGCTAAAAAATACCATTACGGCGTTGTGCGTGACTTGGTTGGTCATGGTGTTGGTCATAGAGTTCATGAGGGGCCAGCAGTTTATAACTTTGTAGTTGATGATAAAGATGAAGATAATATAGTTTTAAAGCCCGGTATGGTTATTGCTATTGAACCAATGATTAACTTAGGTACTTGGAAAATAGAGACTGCTCCCGATAATATGACCGTTGTTACTCAAGATGGTTTACCCAGTGCTCATTTTGAACATACGGTGGTTATTACTAAAGATGAACCGCTTATTATTACTGAGGCTTAGTAGTTAAATGATAATTAACCTGTCTTTATTATTTAAGTGATTAAATTGATTTATGACTATACTTGGTATTGATTGGGGTGAAAAACACATTGGTTTGGCGCTAGGTGAAAGTGAAACTAAAATTGCTTCGCCTTTTAAAGCTGTGAGTACTATCAAGGAGTTGCTAGTGGTTATTAAAGAAGAGGGAATTGAAGTTTTGGTTTTAGGGGAACCTAAAAAAATGCAAGAACATAATAGAGTTGATGCTAGATTTACTGATTTTTTAAATAAATTAAAAATAGAAACAAATTTACCTATTCATTTAGTTGATGAGCGTTTATCTAGTCATGAAGCCAATAAATTAATCCGTGGCGAAAAAGATCATTCCGTAGCGGCTATGATTATTTTGCAGAGATATTTGGATAGGGAATAGAAATAAAATCGTTAAGTTAGAGTTAATATTTGAATTATAAGTCAGAATTAATATTTGAATCATAAACCAGAATTAATATTTAAACTAAGGGTTTAAACAATTAATGACATGGAAGAAACTTTCGTTACTAAAGCCTTAATATTAAAAAGACAGCCCTGGCGCGAATGTGATAGTCGCGTCATTATTTTTAGTTTGGATAGAGGTCGTTTAGAATTTATTGCTCGTGGTGCTCAAAAATTAGAATCAAAATTGGCTGGTCATCTTGAGCCCATTACTTTAGCAACTATAATGGCGATAAAAGGGAAAGGATTTGATTATATTGGGAGTGCCGCTACGCTCGATGCTTTTTTAATTATTAAGAGTGACCTTAATAAAATATATTATGCTGGTAGAGCTTTGGCTTGGTTAGAAAAGTTGACTAAAGAAGGCGAGGGTGATCATAATCTTTTTTTTCTAGCCGGAGAATATCTAGATCTTTTAAATAAGAATTTTGTTTTAGAATCAAAAATAACTAGTTCTACTGATAAGGAAGACAAATTAGAATCAAAAACAATCATTTCTACTGATAAGGAAGATCAATTAGAATCAAAAATAACTAGTTCTACTGATAAGGAAGATCAAATAGCTCGTGATAAGGTTTTATTTAATGCTTTTTTACAAAAACTTATAAGTTTGCTTGGTTTTAAACCAGAATTATATAATTGTGTCAATTGTGGACAAACATTAAGTCCTAATAATAATGCTTTTAGTGAGCAAAAAGGTGGTGTTTTGTGTTCTAAATGTCGTAATTTGGGCTTGCCAATTTCTGATTGTGCTATAAAAAGTTTAAGATTCTTTGCTAAAAATGATTTGAATAAAATACAAAATGTCATTATTTGTAAAGAAGATGGTGATTCTTTGGAGCGAGCTTTAAACGGATTTTTAGAATTTCATTTTTTTTAATGAATTTAACAAAAATATCTTTCTAAATTATATTTTTTCCCCTTGTGAGAAGAGGGAAAATATAGTAATATTTATTTATATCGCGAACATCAAACGCGTTTTTATCATTGACTTAATATCAAAAAGTATGCAAAGAACTCTAATCAAAGAAATTAGCGGCATAGAGAAATTTAAGGTCGCTGGTTTTGCTAGAAACATTCGTAAACATAAGGGAGTTATTTTTGTCGACTTAGCCGATATTTCTGGTTCAATGCAATTGGTTTTCGAAGCTAGTAATGAAGCAGTTTATGCTATTGCCGATACTATTGCCTTGGAAAGTGTTTTGGAAGTTTCTGGACTAACCAAAGAAAAGCCAGCTAAGAAAAACGAAACTAATCCGCAAAGAGAATTTGAAATGTTGGTTGAAGAAGCAAAAATTTTATCAGTAGCTGAAGACAATGCTCCAGTTTCAGTTTTGCAAAAAATTGATAATGAGGCCAATATGGATTTGCGTTTAGATAATCGTTTTTTAGATTTAAGAAAACCAGAAGGTCAATTGATTTTTAAAGTTTGGACTCAGTTGGAATTTGGAATTAGAGAGTATTTGAATAGAGCTAATTTCATGCAAGTTTATACTCCTTCTTTTATGAGCACTTCTAGTGAAACTGGCGCTGATGTTTTTGAAGTAAAATATTTTGATCGTAAAGCTTATTTAGCTCAATCCCCACAATTCTACAAACAAATGGCCATGTCTGCCGGTTTTGAAAAAGTTTTTGTTACTGGTCCGGTTTTCCGCGCTGAAAAAAGTTTTACCACTCGTCACTCTACTGAATTTACCGGTTGGGACTTTGAAATTTCCTATATTGAATCACATCATGACATAATGACGGAAGAAGAAAATATGTTGGTAGCTGGTTTTAAGAAATTAAAAGAAACTGTCTTGCCGGATTTAGAAATTCCGACACAGCCTTTCCCGAGAATCACTTTAGCTGAAGCTAAGGCTAAGTTAAAAGAAGCTAAGGTTTTCAGTGAAAGAGAAGATGATTTTTCTCCAGAAGAAGAACGCGAAATTTGTCGTTTAATTAAAGAAGAAACCGGTCATGATTTTGTTTTTGTTATTGATTATCCAATTACTATTCGTCCTTTTTATCACAGACGTCATGAGAATAATCCTAACCTAACTAAGAGTTTCGACTTATTGTATCGTGGGGTTGAGATTACGACTGGTGCGCAAAGGGAACATCGCTTAGATATTCTTTCTAAACAAGCCCTAGAAAAGGGTATGAACTTAGAAGAATTAAAAGATTATCTTAACTTTTTCCGTTATGGTTGCCCTCCTCATGGCGGTGCCGGCGTTGGTCCAGCTCGTTTAGTAATGAAGATATTAAATTTACCAAACATCAAAGAAGCTACTTTCTTGCCTCGTGATGTTAAGAGATTAAATCCTTAATTTAAATTAGTTAGTCTTTATATAATTTATTATTCAAAAACTATGTTGAACACAACTACAATCAAAACCCTCTTTAGAAACCAGAGTCAATTTTTGAATAATAATATCAAGGTTTCGGGATGGGTACGCACGGCTCGCTCTTCAAAGGAGTTTGCTTTTATTGAATTAAATGACGGCACTTTCTTTAAAAATTTACAGATTGTTTTTACTACCGAATTAAATAACTTTTCTGAATTGGAAAATGTGGCCATTGGTTCTGGTCTAGAAGTAGAAGGAATTTTAGTAGAGTCTCCAGCCGCTGGTCAACCTTTTGAATTAAAGGCTAGTAAAATTACTATTGTCGGAGTATCTGATCCTTCTTTTCCTTTACAAAAGAAAAAGCACAGCTTTGAGTATTTGCGTACTATTGGTCATTTGCGTCCACGCAGTAATACTTTTTCAGCTGTTTTTCGTTTGCGTTCGGTTTTGAGTTATGCGATTCACAAATTTTTTCAGGAGCGCGGTTTTATTTATGTTCATACACCAATTATTACCACTTCTGATTGTGAAGGAGCAGGTGAAATGTTTAACGTTACTACTTTAGATTTAAAAAATCCGCCTCTAACCGATAAAGGAGAAATAGATTATAGTGAAGATTTTTTTGGTAAAAAAGCTGGTCTTACAGTTAGTGGACAATTAAACGGCGAAGCTATGGCCATGGCTTTTAATAAAATTTATACTTTTGGTCCAACTTTTCGCGCCGAGAATTCTAATACCACTAGGCACGTTTCGGAGTTTTGGATGATAGAACCAGAAATTTCTTTTGCCGATCTTAAGGATGATATGCAATTAGCCGAAGACATGATGAAGTATTTAATTAATTATGTTCTTACTGAAATTCCGGAAGAAATGGAATTCTTTAATAAGTTTATTGATCCAACTTTACTAGAGCGTTTGCAAAATGTTGTTAATTCCGATTTTGGTCGCATAACTTATACTGAGGCTATAGAAATCCTTAAGGCCTCAGGAGAGAAGTTTTCTTTCCCAGTAGAGTGGGGAATTGATTTGCAAACAGAACATGAACGTTATTTAACCGATAAGCACTTCAAGAAACCAGTTTTCTTAACTAATTATCCTAAAGATATTAAAGCTTTTTACATGCGCCTAAATGATGACAATAAAACTGTGGCTGCTGCCGATTTATTGGTTCCGGGCATTGGCGAAATTGTTGGTGGTAGTCAAAGAGAAGATCGTTTGGAGCTTTTAGAACAAAGAATGAAAGAAATGCATTTAAATCCTGAGGATTATTGGTGGTATTTGGATTTGAGAAAATATGGTGGCGTGAAGCACGCTGGCTTTGGTTTGGGTTTTGAGCGTGCCATTATGTATTTAAGTGGTATGGCGAATATTAGAGATGTTATTCCATTTCCACGTGCTCCTAAATCCGCTGAATTCTAAAATTATAATATTAATATATTAATTAATTTTTGCGTTCTTTTATTTCATATTTTATGAAAAAAACAATTAAAACAAAAAAGAGTCTAACAACTAACTCAAACAAAGATGCTAGTAAAGGTATTAATAAAGAGACTAAAGCACCTTTTAAAAAAGATGTTAATAAAACATCTTTAGATAAGGGCCTTAAAGCTAAAGTTATTACTTCTAATTCTCAGAGTAATGTTTCTGGTAAACAAAATGCCAAATTTGCTTTTTTCTATCTTCTCTCACTAGCGGCTTTAGTTTTTTTCACTGTTTCCTCTGGCATGATTATTTTTGAAATTATTAATAAACATATTATCGATATTTTCGAAAGCAATACTTTTAGCAGTGAACCGTTAAAGTTTGCTCTTTCCGCTCTTCTGGTCGCTGTTCCGGTTTATTATTGGTCGGCTCGTCAAATATATAAAGATTTAGCTTCGGGAAAAATAGCTAAAGATTCAGAAGTGCGCAAATGGTTTACTTATCTTATTATTCTTATCTCTTCTTTAGTAACTTTAGGTTGGTTTATTGGTTTAATTAATAGTTTTTTTAATGGTGAATTAACTTTGAAGTTTATTCTTAAATTTTTAACTATTGTTATTATCGCCGGTCTAGCTTTTAGTTTTTATCTTTATGATATTAAAAGAGAGAAAACTTTGGGTGATGACAAGGTGGTAAAAATATATTTTTGGTCATCCTTGGCTTTGGCAATAATAATTTTTGTTTCCGGACTTTTGATAGTAGAATCTCCGCGCGAGGCCAGAAATCGTCGCGTTGATGAAATGGTAATTAATAATTTTTATAGTTTAGAAGGTAATATTGAAGCTTATTATAATAACAATGGTAAATTGCCAGAAAATTTAAAGGTAATAAAGGGCGAATATAATCTTCCTGAAGAAGTCTTTGTTAATCCCCAAACCAAAGAAGAGTTTATTTACTCCATTGTTAACCAAAAGGAATATAAGCTTTGTAATAATTTTCTAAGCGATAACCGTACTAATAAAACCTATTATCCAGATAATAAATTACATGATTCTGGTTATCAATGTTTAAATAGCCGAGTAAATGTCTATAATAAGAACGATCTAAAAGATTAAGTGGTGATAATAAATTAAAAGGTAATAATAGAAATATATTAAAAAACATGCTCGAAATTAGTACTGAAAAATTTTCTGGACCTTTAGGACTTCTTCTTTCTTTGATTGAAGAAGAAAAATTAGATATTACGGAAATTGGTTTAGCGAAAATTGCTGATCAATATATCGAATATCTCAAAGAGAGTACCGAAATAGATGCGGATGAAATGGCTGATTTTGTTCTTATTGCTAGTAAATTATTATATTTAAAATCCAAGGCGCTTTTACCTTATTTGATTTTAGAAGAAGAGGAGGAGGGAATTGATGATTTAGAAAAGCAATTAAAAATTTATAAGGAATTTTTAGTGGCTTGTGAGAAAATAGAAGCTTTAATAAAAGAAGAACGTTTTGCTTATTTTAAAAAACCAGAAACGCAAAAGAAAGGACCGCTTTTTCCTGATTTAGGTTTTTTCCCGCCTCGTGATTTAAAAGCGCAGACTTTGCAGGGTTGTTTTCAAGAAATACTAAGTAAATTAAAACCTAAAGAAGAAAAATTAAAAGAAGAAAAATTAGAGCCTAAAATTAGTATCGAAGAACGTATTTCTTCTATTCGTGATCATTTATTTCAGAAAATTCGTCTTAATTTTTCCCATATTTTAAAGCAAGCACAGAATAAAACCGAAATGATTGTTAGTTTTTTAGCAGTTTTAGAATTAGCGAAACAGCGCGAATTATTTTTTGAGCAAGGCGAGCTTTTTGGTGAAATTATGCTCGTAAAAAGTGAAAGCGATTTAACCATAAGTTCAAGCACAGAAGAAATAATTATTACTTCAGAAGAAGTTGAAGCCTAGTTAATAAAATTTGGTAAATAGTTTTTTAGTAATAATTTCGTAAGCATGATTGTTTGGTATTTAATAAAAATTTTATTTAGATATTTATGTCTTTAAGATCACAATTAGAATCAATACTATTTATCGCCGCCAAACCCTTGGCTGTTTCTGATTTAGTTAAAGTAAGTGGCGCTAAGCAAAAAGAAATTGAAGAAGAATTAGAAAAGATGATAACTTTCTATAAAGAACAGGAAAGCGGTTGGCAATTATTAGCTTCTAATGGTAAATATCAAATTGCCACGGCTCCCGATAATGCTGAAATGGTAAAAAAGTTTTTAGCCGAAGAAGTAAATGGAGAATTGTCACGACCTTCTTTAGAGGCCCTAACCATTATTGCTTATCGCGGTCCAATTTCTAAATCAGATTTAGAGCGTATTAGAGGTGTTAATTGTAGCTTAATTTTACGCAATCTTTTAATTCGCGGATTGATTGAAGAAAAATTTAGTAAAGAAAAACAAGAAAATTATTATACGGTTACTTTAGATTTTGTTCGCTTTCTTGGTCTTAGTGAGGTTAGGGAATTGCCGGATTATGATAAGTTGAGTAAAGACGATACTTTAACTAAAGTTTTAGAGGAAAGTTCGGCTTTATAATTTTCGTGTTAACAGTTAAATTTATTAATTATCAAATATTGGATTGAGGTTAAATGGTTTAGTTTAAATAAAAGTAAGTTTATTTTTGTAAATATGAATTTAGTAGCTATTATTTCTATTATCAGCAATTTCTTTTTCTCCACTTTAAATGCGGCTTCACCTAGTCCGGTCTTTTGGTCTGAAGTAAATTCGCCGCGTGACTCCTGGGCTCAAGCTGAAAGACATACGGACTTGCCACAGCGTAAAAGTGACGCCGAATTATTAACTATAACTGCTAAAAGTGCCGTGCTTTACGATATTAAAAGCGGCTTTTTTCTCTTTGAAAAAAATGCTCAGGATATTAGACCGACTGCTAGTATAACTAAATTGATGACGGCCTTAGTTTTTTTAGATAATAATCCTGATTGGAATAAAGAATACACTATTAAAAGAGAAGAAGTTGATGGCAGTAATAATGCTAATATTTTTTCGGGCGACACTTTAACGATTAAAGATTTATTTTATCTTAGTTTGGTTAACTCTGATAATACGGCCACTTCGGCTTTGGTATCGGCCAGCGGATTAAAACGTGAAGATTTTGTCAACGAAATGAATAATAAAGCTAAGAAACTAGGTTTAACCCATACTAGTTTTACCGATCCAATTGGTTTGAGTGATCAAAATGTTTCTACCGCTTATGAAATTGCTCGTTTAGCCCAAGAAGCTTTTTCTAAGACAGAAATTCAGCAAGCCGTAGTTTCTAAGAAGTATCGTTTTAAAACCGGGGAAGGCGATGTTCGCGTCGTAAGTTCTACTGATGAATTATTATCACAAAATATCTCAGGTTTAAAAATATTAGGTGGTAAAACTGGTTATACCGATCCGGCTGGTGCTTGTTTTGTTGGTCGTTTTAGTAATGCCGAGGGTAGGGAAATTATTTCGGTTATTTTGGGTAGTGCTACTAAGGACGAACGTTTTAGCGACACTAAAGCTTTAGTACAATGGTTTTATAATAATTTTATTTGGTAATTAATTTATTATCATATTAATAAAATTAGAGTTATTAATATTATCTAGATAAGTTTTTTAAATAATTTATGTACGAAAAAGCTAAGTTTTGGTTGAATAAAATATTTCCGACTTTTTACGGATTATCCCAATGCCATAAATCTCTTTGTAAATTTTGTATAGCCGGAGTTATGGCTTCAATAGTTGATTTACTAGTTTTATTTATTTTTCATTCTTTGCTCCATAAAGGGCTTATTTTATCAACCAGTTTGGCTTTTATTTCTTCTTTCATGGTTAGTTTTTATTTGCAGAAATTTTGGACTTTTCGCAATCCGGATCGTCGAGAAATTTACCGTCAAATTTCCATGTATCTTTTAATGGGTTTATTTAATTTAAACATCAATGGTATTTTAATGCATTTTTTCGTTCACAAGTTTAATATTCATTATTTACTTTCCCAGGTTATAACCATTCTTTGTATTGGTGGCGAAAGTTTTATAATTAATAAATTTATTATTTTTAAAAATACTTGCCAAAATGAAATTACGCCTTGCCCAAAGCAACCTAAGTAATCCGCAAACTTTTTTACGTCGCGAAGGTTGGGCTCATATTGTTGATCGAGCTCGCGGTAAAGAAAGTTTTGTTAAACGTTTGACGCGTGATTTTTATCCCCGTATTCATCTTTACGTTGTTGGTGAGGGTGATTATTATATTCTTGATGCTCACCTTGATCAAAAACAAGTTTCTTATGCCGGAGCAGAGCATATGCATAATGCCGAATATGATCATCCGGCAGTACGCGAAGCTTTAGAGGAATTAAAAAGCGTTTTATCAGGAGCAGAATTCTATTCGGGTAGAAATGTTTCAAGCGGAAATTACGTGGCCAGAAATAAGTCAGCTGATAATTCGCAATTAAATAGTAATAATAATTTTGTCGGAGTAAATAATTTAAATAGCCAAAGTTCTAGTAGTAGCAATTCGGTTGATATTTTACCTATAAATATGGCTGAAAGCGATGTTTTAGGACGCATTAGTAAAACAGTTCAATTACCTCAAAGCAAAGAGACTAAAGCTAAGAAAAATTGGTTACAAAGATTATTTGGCGGATGATAGTTTAAGTCTTGATTAAAGACTTAAATTAACCTAATCTTTATTAATCTATAAAGCCTAGGATATAAGTTTTATGATTAATCAGAGCGAAGATGTAAAAGCAAAACTTGATATAGTTGATCTTATTAGGGAGTATATTCCGGTGCGAGCGGCTGGCGTTAATTTCCAAGCGCTTTGCCCCTTTCATCGCGAAAAGACTCCTTCTTTTGTAATTTCTCCAGATAAGCAAATTTGGCATTGTTTCGGCTGTGGCAAGGGCGGTGATATTTTTTCCTTTGTCATGGAAATGGAGAAATTAAGTTTTGGCGAAGCCTTGCGTCTTTTAGCGCCAAAGGCCGGCGTAACTTTAGAATATCAGGATCAAGAAAAAACTTCCGAGCGCAATCGACTTTTAGATGTTATGGAAGCGGCCTCTCGTTTTTACCAAGGCGCTTTAGAAAAAAGTGCCGGCGCCCAACAATATTTATTGCGTCGTGGTTTAAGTCCAGAGATTATTAAGGGTTGGCAACTTGGCTATAGTCCAGACAGTTGGGATGACTTACTTCTTTATTTAAAAAATAAAAAATATTCTGATCAAGAAATTTTTGCTTCAGGATTAAGTATTAAAAAAGAGGGAATTAGTCGTTATTATAATCGTTTTCGTGATCGCATTATGTTTCCGATTAATGACATTAATGGTAACGTGGTCGCTTTTACCGCTCGCCTCAATCCAGCTAAAGAAAAAATTGATAAAATGGGTAAGTATATTAATAGTCCACAGACCAACCTTTATGATAAGAGTAGAATTTTATTTGGTTTAGATAAAGCTAAAAACGCTATTAAAGAACAGGATGCTATTATTATTGTCGAGGGTCAGATGGATGCTATTAGTTCGCACCAGCATGGTTTTAAAAATACAGTTGCTTCTTCAGGCACTGCTTTAAGTGAAGAACAATTAAAATTAATTAAACGTTATACCAATAATATTTATTTAGCTTTTGATAGTGATCAGGCCGGACAATTAGCGGCTGATCGTGGTATCAATGAAGCTTTAAAATTAGAAATAAATGTCAAGGTTATTACCATTCCCAATGGTAAGGATCCGGATGATTGTTTGCGCACTAATCCGGAAGAATGGCGCGAAGCGATAAATAAAGCTTTGCCTTTCATGGAATATTATTTTGAAAAAATAATTGTTGACTTAGATTTAAAGAAAGTAGAAAACAAAAGGGAAGTGGCCAGAAAAATGTTAACTATCATTAGTCGTTTAGGCAACAAGATTGAAGCCGATCACTGGCTAAAGGTGGTAGCTGAGCGTTTAGATGTCCAAGAAAACGTTTTACGCGAGACTTTAGAAAAGAGTCTTATGAAAGAAAGAGAGGTTGTAAAACGTAATTATAGTGAGGAAAAGACCGTATTAACAGCTAAACAGAGCCGTGAAGAAAAGATGTCGGAGCTACTTTTAGCTTTGGCGCTCAAGTTTCCAGAGTTTTTACCGTACATTATTGACAATGCTGAGACCAAGCTGATTGTGGGAGAAATAAACCGCGAATTTTACAATAATTTAATAATTTATTATAATGAAGTTAAAGCAATAGCTTATGATTCTCTGAGGGATTTCTTCCTCAGTGAACAGCGTGAAGATCAGGCCTTTTTATTAGGCAAACTGGAACTCCTCGGCGAGAGGGATTTTTATCAGTTTGACCAGGGCCAAGCCAAGTCAGAAATCATCACCACACTTCTTGCTTTACAAAAGTATTATTTAAAAACAAGAAGTAAAGAGCTGGAAAAGCTGATCGCCAGTGCCGAGAAGGCAGGCAATAATCAAGAACTTCAGGAACTACTGAAGGAACTTAAGTTTATTAATGATCAGCTACATGATTTTAATTAATTTGTAAGAGAACTTATGGCTACTAAAAAAGACCAGAAAAAAAAGCTCAAAAAGGTAGTTAAGGTAGAAAAGAAAATGGAAAAAAAGAAAACAAAAAAAGTAACGGTTAAAGAGCAAAAAAAGAAATACAAAAAACCTTTTAGCAAAGAAAAGAAAAAAGAATTAAAGGCTAAGAGGGTAATTGAACATAAGGCTGAAGAACCTCGTGAAATCGTTAGACCTAGTCTTGAAAAAATGAATAATTTAGTCAGCAAAGGACGTACGCGAGGTTTTATTACAGAAACCGAGCTTTTGTATTTGTTTCCGGAAGTTGAAGAATATACTTATGACTATGAGGTCTTTTTGGGCGACTTACAGAATAACGGTATTAAGATTATTGAAGATGCGGGTAAAATTTTTAGTACGGCTGAAACCATGAAAAATGAATTACAGCATTCGGCTTCACATAATATTGATTTATCTAAGCTCAACGCCGACTCTATTCAGATGTATTTAAAAGAAATTGGTAAAGTACCTTTATTGAATCAGGAAGAAGAGGTAGAGCTCGCTAAACGTAAAGAGAAGGGCGAGAAAGAAGCAGAGCGTCGTATTATTGAAGCTAACTTGCGCTTAGTAGTTTCTATTGCTAAAAAGTTTGCTGGTGCTAAAGGTTTGAGCTTGCTGGATCTTATTCAAGAAGGAAATATTGGTTTATTTAGAGCCGTAGAAAAATTTGAATATCGTAAAGGTTATAAGTTTTCTACTTATGCTACTTGGTGGATTAGGCAGGCAATTACTAGAGCTCTGGCTGATCAATCCAGAACTATCCGCATTCCAGTGCATATGGTGGAAACAATTAATAAATTCCAACAGATTCAGCGTATGTTGATTCAGGAATTAGGACGCGAACCATTGCCAGAAGAAATATCAGCGGAAATGGGAGAGGACATTGATAAGGTTAGACATATTATTAAAATTTCACAAGATACTATTTCTTTAGAGACAACTATTGGTGATGATGAAGAAGATTCTACCTTAGAAGACTTTATTGAAGATGTAAAAAATATTTCACCTGATCGTGCCGCCGCCTTGCAGTTACTACGCGATTATGTAAAAGAAATTATTATCAACCTTTCTCCTCGTGAACAGAAAATTTTAGAAATGCGTTTTGGTCTTATTGATGGCGTAGCTCACACTTTAGAAGAAGTAGGTCAGGAATTTGAAGTTACCAGAGAACGCATCAGACAAATTGAAGCTAAATCTTTAGAGAAGATTAGAAAATTAAAAGGTTTGGATAAATTAAGAGATTACTAGTTTTAAAAAAGATATGCGCAAAACTTGGCTTTTTATTTTAATTATTCTGTTAGTTCCTTTAACTTCTCAGGCTTTTTGGTTTTTTAATAAAGCTAAAACCGAGCCCGTGGCCAAGACCGAAGAAATGACTGCTTCAGAAAAGAAAATAGCCGACAGTAAATATGAAATTTGGAAGAAGAGTTTTGATAAAGCAGATGTTGATGAAGTAATTAAAAATAAAAATCAATTTGTTTTTAGTGAAGAAGAACTAAACTATTTATTTAATAGTGAAGGGGCTAAAGCTAAAAAGCCGTTATTAACTGATTTTAAGGTAATTATTGATAATGATATTTTAAAAGTAGACGCTAATTTTAAAAAGATTATTAGCGGTAGGGTTTACTTTGAAAGCAAGTTGGTGGTTAAAGATAAAAAGGCAAATTTTGCTATTCAGAAAGTGAAATATTTGGGAGTAAGACTGCCGGTCGCTTGGGGTAATAAATTATTGAACAGGGAGATAGATAAGTATTTTTCTTTCCTTTATAATGATAAAAGATATAAGGATTTGAAGATAAATATAGATGGTAAAGTGGTAACGATTGCTCCGGAATTTAAGTAATTATTAAGCAAAATAAGTAAAAATATTCTGGTTGACAGATTTTCGTATTTTGCTATTATAATATTATCGGTTTTGCGCCGATTTTTCGTTTAAACTAAATATTCCCGGGTAGCGCAGCGGTAGCGCAGTTGACTGTTAATCAATTGGTCGTGGGTTCGAATCCCACCCCGGGAGCAAAATAAAAAGTGGCTAATATTAGCCACTTTTTATTTAACGTTAAGACGAAAGAGATTCGAATAGGTTGGAAGTAAAATGAGAGTTGATGCGGAGGTCTAAACTAGTAATTGAGCGTCGGACGAACTGCCAGTGACAGTTCGGACGCCAACCAAGGACAAGTGAGCTTCGCCTATTGCGAGACGAAGCGAGCGCGGAAATACCACCCCGGTAGCATTTATCTGTACCCCAAAAAGCAGACTCGAAATAGTTTGTTTTTCTTTTATATTAAGCAATTTTTTATTAGTTCTAATGCTACATCCTTCACTTTTAAGTTGAATGTACTAATAATAAAATTGACAAAATATATCAAAAATGTTATTATTAATTTACAAAAAGTCCTTTTATAAAAACTAAATAAGAAATACAAATGGAAACAAATCTTAACATTGAAATCGTAAATGTTTTAAGAACTGATAATTTTAAGTTCAAAACTAGTAATAATCTTGGACGAAAATTGCATACCGAAAAAATACCACACCAAATTTTGCCACAGTTATATTCATTAATTGGTGAAATTGAGGGATTATTTAATTCTTTTGGCAATATTTGTTTTGAAGGTGAAATTCAATTGAGATCCGAGGGGTGTTTTTACTTGAACGGTAATCTGATTATCAGAAGAAAAATTAGTGAAGATTATATCAAGGAAAGAATCGATATGATTTCAGCTGTCGTCGAAAAGATTAATTTTCTGCTCGTTAAGAATCATCCGGCCTTACTTGATTTAACTTTTAATTTTAAGCAAATCATTAAAGAAGTAACACCATTGGCAGTATTAAATTAATGATAAAAATAAGGGAGAACGAAAAAACGTTCTTCCTTTTTGAATTATTAGGAAGCTCCGCACAAAGATTTATTAGATGTCGCAACCACATAAGTGTTGGGAAAAGAGTATTATAAAGATTTTGTTCCTTTGAAAAAAAGGTGTTAAAATTACAATACAAACCAATTATGAAAGTTATAGCCAAAAACATATCATATTCTCAAACACAGATTAAAAGAAATGTAACTAAAAAATACATTATTTTTTCTGTTATTTTAATATTTTCTGTTGTTTTGTTGAAGTATAGTTTTTATTCATTAACTAAAAGTAGGGGGTGGCTGGATGAAAAGTTTATTTCTTTAATAATAGGTTTGATTTTCGGTATTTTTGTTGGTTTAATTATTCCAAGGTTATCAAATAAACTGGACAGTTTTTTTGATAAGATAGATTTGGAAATCAATATAGCAAAAGCCGGCGATAAAGGAGAAAAATTAATTTATGAGGAATTAGATAAGATTTTGGATGATAATTATACTGTTTATCCCAATTATATAATTCCGGGTCATAAATTCGATTTAGATTTTTTAATAATCGGACCAAAGGGGGTGATAGTTATGGAAGTTAAAAATTTTTCCAATTCAACTCTCTTTTCCGAAGATCAGGTGCTTAGCATAAAAGATTCAAATGATTCTCAATATAAAAAAGAGGTTACAAAGTTGGTCGGTAGAGCTGATCCAAGAGTCAAAATAAATAGCCATTGTAAAGTTTTGCATGACTATTTAAATTATTTACATATTCCAAACATTAATATTAAAAAAGTTTTAGTATTTACTAAAGATCATGTAATAATAGAAGGGAAGCCAGGAATTTATATTGTTAAAAAAATATATGAATTAAACAAATATTTTAATGATCTTTATGTAGATGGAAGATTTACAACAGAGTTTTGCGATGAAATGAATAAAAAATTAAGCTAATATACTTTTAATTTAAGGCTATAATATTGGAAATAAAAAATAGTTAAATTTATCATTTTTTTCCCCTTTACTTCCCAACCCATTTTTGTTAAGCTAAAAAAGTTCAACAAGTTTAAATTAATTTAAGTTATTAAAATAATATTAAAATAATTTTATGCTCTGGCGACAAAAACGTGAAAAACTCAAGCATTCTAGCTTGATCAACTACTCAAATTTCAAAAAGTCATTTAGGAGACTAGCTTTGTTTACGCTAGTTTTTTTGTTTATAATGACCAATTCGAACCTAGCTTTAGCGGCTGAAGGGCTTACCGCTAACACAAACAATAACTCGCTAACAGATAAGTCTAGTGTGGTTAGTATAGACAGTAGTTTGGTAAATAATGATAATGCTGTTTTTAAAATAGCGGCCTCAACTCCAACCTACAATCCAAATTTTCGGACAGACAAGGTCCCGGTTAAAACAACTGTTATTACCGAAACCAATAAATTTGACGGGGCTTTAGTGTATAGCTATCCCATTGTTACCCCTCCAGGAAGAAATGGCATGGAGCCAAATTTAAAATTAACCTATTCCAGTCAAAATAGCGCGATTACTAATTTTTTCGGATATGGCTGGGACATCTCTATTCCTTTTATTGAGAGAATTAATAAAAAGGGAACGGATAAATTATATAATAGTAGTGATGCTTATTTTAATTCATCACTGACCGGTGAGTTAAAAAATATCTCCGGAGCTGAATATGGTTCCAAAGTTGATAATGGTGAATTCTTAAAATACACTTTTGTAAATAATGAATATTGGCAGGTAAAGGATAAAGCTGGAAAAATTTATATTTTTGGTCAATATGCTTCAGCCAGACAGGATAATCCGTCTGATACCACTAAAGTATATAAATGGATGCTAGAAAGCATTACTGACACTAATGGTAATTACGTTAAGTATTTATATTATAAAAATAGTGGACAAATTTATCCTCAATATATTAAATATACTGGTAACGGTGCTAATGAAGGGATCTTTGAAGTTGAATTTTTAAGAGAAAGTAGAAATGATGTAATTAAGAATTATAGTACTGGTTTTGAAGTGATTACTAATTATAGGGTTAGTGAAATTCAGACTAAGATTAATGGTTCTTGGGTAAGAAAATATCAAATTAATTATGCTATTGGCGACAATGATTATAGGTCACTGATAAATTATATTGTTGAAAATGGTAAAGATGAAAATGGGACGACCGCTACATTATTAAAACAAGTGTTTAGTTATCAAAAAAAGGCTCGAGCATTTACGGAAAGCACTGGCATGACGCCGCCAATATCTTTCACTTATTTTAGTAGTTCTTATCCGTCAGTTGATCAAGTGGTTGATGTAAACGGTGATGGCTTGGCAGATATTTTAAATTGCGGATTATCAAGTAAAGGATATATTAATAAGGGCGATGGCACTGGCTGGCAAGAAAGCTCAGTTTGGCGCCCACCAAGTTTAATAGATTCATCTTGGCATGATAATGGCACCAGAATGGTTGATGTAAATAGTGATGGTTTAGTCGATTTTGTTCAAGCTTATTACGATAATTACAATAGTTTATTATCTTATGTATTTTTAAATACGGGTAACGGTTGGGTTTATTCTAGTGACTGGTCTTTACCAGTTGGCTTCATAAAGAAGGCGCCTAATGGTTATTGGAATGATAATGGTGTGAGATTGGGTGATGTTAATGGTGATGGTTTTATAGATTTAGTACAGTCTCTTTCTTATGAATATACTTATACCCAAAAAGTATTTCTTAATGATCCTGTCCAGAAAAAATGGATAGAGAATACGAGTTTTGTTTTACCACCGTTATATTTTACAATGCTTTATCAAAGTACGCCTCAATGGACTTATACGGATCCTGGTACTCGTTTAATGGATTTAAATAGTGATGGTTTAGCAGATATAATTCGTTCAGAAAGATATAGTCAATCTTCTTATCTCAATAAAGGTAATGGAACTTGGGTGCAAACTAATTTAGGACTTCCTTATATCTCAAGTGGAGGCAAGGATATTGGTGCTAGATTTGAAGATATAAACAGTGATGGCTTGGTTGATTATGTAAAATCTTCTGATAATTCTCCCTATGATCCTTATGTAGATGTTAGCTTAAATACTGGAAGTGATTTTCGTTTAGATAACACTTGGCAAGGTTCAATATTAAAGCCTTTTGTATTAAGTGATGGTCGTGA